>NZ_JBHWJT010000001.1:208136-491445 GCF_042731325.1 Streptomyces sp. NPDC059866
GGTCCGGGGAGCAGAGGGCGTCGGAGGCGCCGCGGCCGCCGGCGTTCGTGGTGCCGGGGTCGGCGCGGGGGGGGGGGGGGCGCGCCGGTCGGGGTCGTATGTGGTTTCGGTGTTGGGGGGGTGCGGGTCCACGGGGGGGCCCCCCGGGGGGAGTCCCCGGGGGGCGCCGCCCTTCGCATGGTTCTTGCGAGGTGCTGCTCAGGCCTTGCGGGCCCGCGTCGTCTTCTTCGCAGGCGTCGTCTTCTTGGTGACCCCGGCCGCCTTCTCGGTCGACGTGTTGTTGGCCGTCCTGGCCGTCGCCGTCTTCTTCGCCGGCGCCTTGGCGGCCACCGTCTTCTTCACCGCGGACTGGCGCGGGACCTGCACCGCAGCGGCGTCGCTGATCCGGTCGGCGCCGAGGATCTCCCGCAGGAACTTGCCGGTGTGGCTGGTCGAGACCGCAGCGACCTGCTCGGGGGTGCCCTCGGCGACGACGAGGCCACCGCCGGCTCCGCCTTCGGGGCCCATGTCGACGATCCAGTCGGCAACCTTGATCACGTCGAGGTTGTGCTCGATCACGATGACCGTGTTGCCCTTGTCGACCAGGCCGGACAGCACCGTCAGCAGCTTGCTGATGTCCTCGAAGTGCAGGCCGGTGGTCGGCTCGTCCAGGACGTAGACCGTACGCCCCGTGGAGCGCCGCTGAAGCTCACTGGCGAGCTTGACGCGCTGGGCCTCACCGCCGGACAGGGTGGTGGCGGACTGGCCGAGCCGGACGTAGCCGAGGCCGACGTCGTGCAGCGTCTTCAGGTGGCGGGCGATCGCGGGGACGGCCTCGAAGAAGTCGAGGGCCTCCTCGATCGGCATGTTCAGGACTTCGGCGATGGACTTGCCCTTGTAGTGGACCTCCAGCGTCTCCCGGTTGTAGCGGGCGCCGTGGCAGACCTCGCACGGGACGTAGACGTCCGGGAGGAAGTTCATCTCGATCTTGATCGTGCCGTCGCCCGAGCAGTTCTCGCAGCGGCCGCCCTTGACGTTGAAGGAGAACCGGCCGGGCAGGTAGCCGCGGACCTTCGCCTCGGTCGTCTCGGCGAACAGCTTGCGGATGTGGTCGAAGACGCCGGTGTACGTCGCCGGGTTCGACCGCGGCGTGCGGCCGATGGGCGACTGGTCGACGTGCACGACCTTGTCGACGAGGTCGTCGCCGTCCACGCGCGTGTGCCGCCCGGGCACGTTCCTCGCGCCGTTCAGCTCGCGGGCCAGGTGCGTGTACAGGATGTCGTTGACCAGCGTCGACTTTCCGGAGCCGGACACGCCCGTGACCGCGGTGAACACGCCCAGCGGGAAGGACACGTCGATGTCCTGGAGGTTGTTCTCACGGGCACCGTGCACGGTGAGCTGCCGGGACGGGTCGCGGGGGCGACGGATGTCCGGCATCGGGATGGACTTCTTCCCGGCGAGGTACTGACCGGTCTGCGACTCCTCGTTGGCGAGCAGCTCCTTCAGGGAGCCGCTGTGCACGACCTTGCCGCCGTGCTCGCCCGCGCCGGGGCCGATGTCGACGACCCAGTCGGCGGTCTTGATGGTGTCCTCGTCGTGCTCGACGACGATGAGCGTGTTGCCCATGTCGCGCAGCCGGACGAGGGTCTCGATCAGCCGGTGGTTGTCGCGCTGGTGCAGGCCGATGGACGGCTCGTCGAGGACGTACAGGACGCCGACGAGGCCGGAGCCGATCTGGGTGGCCAGGCGGATGCGCTGGGCCTCGCCACCGGACAGCGTGCCGGCGGCGCGGTTCAGCGAGAGGTAGTCCAGGCCGACGTCGACCAGGAAGCGCAGCCGCTCGTTGACCTCCTTCAGCACGCGCTCGGCGATCTTCTTGTCCCGGGCGTTGAGCTTCAGCTCGCCCAGGAACTCCGCGCAGTCGCTGATCGACATCGCGGAGACCTCCGCGATCGACTTCTCCATGATCGTGACCGCGAGGACGATCGGCTTCAGGCGCGTGCCCTCACAGGTGGGGCAGGGCACCTCGCGCATGTAGCCCTCGAAGCGCTCGCGGCTGGCGTCGCTCTCGGCCTCGCTGTGCCGGCGCTTGACGAAGGGGACGGCACCTTCGAAGGGCGTGGTGTAGACGCGCTCGCGGCCGTACCGGTTGCGGTAGCGGACCTCGATCTGTGTCTTGTGGCCGTGGAGCAGCGCCTTCCGGGCACGCTGCGGCAGGCCCGCGAAGGGGATGTCCGTCCGGAAGCCCAGCGCGTCCGCGAGCGCGCCGATCAGGCGGCCGAAGTAGTCCTTGGTGTGCCCGTGCGACCAGGGGTGGATGGCGCCCTCGTCGAGGGACTTCTCCTCGTCCGGGACGATCAGCTCGGGGTCGACCTCCATACGCGTGCCGATGCCGGTGCAGTCGGGGCAGGCGCCGAAGGGTGAGTTGAAGGAGAAGGAGCGCGGCTCCAGCTCCTCGAAGGAGAGGTCGTCGTACGGGCAGTACAGGTGCTCCGAGTACATACGCTCGCGCTCGGGGTCGTCCTCGGGGAGGTCGACGAAGTCGAGCACGACCATGCCGCCGGACAGGCCGAGGGCGGTCTCCACGGAGTCGGTGAGGCGGCGCTTGGCGGAGTCCTTCACCGTGAGACGGTCGACGACCACCTCGATGGTGTGCTTCTCCTGCTTCTTCAGGGTGGGCGGGCTGGAGAGCTGGATCGTCTCGCCGTCCACCCGCGCGCGGGAGTAGCCCTTGGTCTGGAGGTCGGCGAACAGGTCGACGAACTCGCCCTTGCGCTCGCGCACCAGCGGCGACAGCACCTGGAAGCGGCTCCCCTCCGCCAGCTCCAGGACCTTGTCGACGATGGCCTGCGGCGACTGCCGCGAGATCGGGCGGCCGCATTCGGGGCAGTGCGGCTTGCCGATCCGCGCGAAGAGCAGACGCAGATAGTCGTAGACCTCGGTGATGGTGCCGACCGTGGAGCGCGGGTTGCGCGAGGTCGACTTCTGGTCGATCGAGACGGCCGGGGACAGGCCCTCGATGAAGTCGACGTCCGGCTTGTCCATCTGGCCGAGGAACTGGCGGGCGTACGAGGAGAGCGACTCCACGTAACGCCGCTGACCCTCGGCGAAGATGGTGTCGAAGGCCAGGGAGGACTTGCCCGACCCGGACAGGCCCGTGAAGACGATGAGCGAGTCCCGAGGCAGGTCGAGCGAGACGTTCTTCAGGTTGTGCTCGCGCGCGCCACGGACGATGAGACGGTCGGCCACGCCGGTCCGCACCTTTCTTGAGAGAAGTGACAGGGGCGGGGCCCCCGTGCTTTCTCAGACTAGGGGGAGCCACTGACAACGCCGGTCGGATTCCCGAGTTGCATAGCAATCCCCGACCATCCAGCATGCCCGACGCCACAACCGACCATATAGCACGCGCATTCGATTTACGGGCCGGGTCCACCACCTTCACCCAAACGTGTGGCGGGAGCTAGGGTCGGCATCATGACTGATCACGCGCGTGACCTGGTGTCTGTACGTGAAGCGACCGAACGGCTGCTCATCGCGGTCGGCAAACTGGACAACGCGTCCGTGTCGCAACCGTCACGGCTCCCCGGCTGGAGCTGCGGTCATGTTCTCGCCCACCTCGCCCGCAACGCGGACGCCCTCGTGAACGTCCTGGAGGGCCGTCCCATGTACGTCTCCGGCCAGGCCCGGGACGCTGACATCGAACGGGACGCGCCCCGTCCGCTGGACGTCCAGCTCGGTGATCTCCGCGAGAGCGCGGCCCGCTTCCAGGATGCGGCGGCCGTGCCCGCCGACTGGTCGCGCACGGTGGAGCTGCGCAACGGCGTCACCGACTCCGCGTCCCGGTTGCCCTTCCGGCGGTGGGCCGAGGTCGAGCTGCACCATGTGGACCTCGGCATCGGGTACGAGCTGGAGGATCTGCCGGCGGAGTTCGTGGAGCGGGAGATCGACTTCCTCGCGGACAGGTTCGCCGGTCATCCAGAGGTGCCGTCCACCCGGCTGACGGACGGCACGCGCGCGTGGAGCACGGGCAGCGCAGCGCCTGAGCCCGAGATCACCGTGACGGGGTCCCGGGCCGACCTTCTGGGCCGGCTCGCCGGCCGCCGCGACGGAGCCGGCCTGACCGTGTCGGGCGGCCCCCTGCCGACGCTTCCACCCCTGTAGCCGACGGGCAGCTCACACTCCTCCGGGCCGGGGCCGTGCCCGCCGCTCCCGGCCGCCCACGGTGGCCCCCTCGGCGGGCCCCGGCCCGGACTCCCGGCGATAGGCTGCCACCATGACGTACAGCGGACAGGTGACGGTCGGCGGCCCGGCGGACGTGCACGAACTGAAGGACCTGATGATCACCAAGATCGCGGTGGGCCCGATGGACAACAACGCCTATCTGCTGCGCTGCCGGGCCACGGACGAGCAGGTGCTGATCGACGCGGCGAACGACGCCCACACGCTGCTCGGCACGATCGGTGACGACGGCATCGCGTCCGTCGTCACCACGCACCGGCACGGCGACCACTGGCAGGCGCTCGCCGAGGTCGTGGCAGCCACGGGAGCACGCACCTACGCGGGCCGGGACGACGCCGACGGAATCCCCGTACCGACCGACGTCCTGGTCGACGACGGCGACACCATCCGGGTCGGGCGCGTGGAGCTCACCGCGCGCCATCTGGTCGGGCACACGCCGGGCTCGATCGCCCTCGTCTACGACGACCCGCACGGGCACCCCCATGTGTTCACGGGGGACTGCCTCTTCCCGGGAGGTGTGGGCAACACCCACAAGGACTCCAAGGCGTTCGCCAGTCTGATCCACGACGTCGAGACGAAGATCTTCGACGTACTTCCGGACGAGACATGGGTCTACCCGGGACACGGCAACGACACCACGCTGGGAGCCGAGCGGCCGCATCTGCCGGAGTGGCACGCGCGCGGGTGGTGACCCCCGTCTCCGGGGGGCGTGAACCGCCAAACGCGCGCCCCGTGTGAATCCTCTGCACGCGCCGGCCTCCCGCGCGCACTCCCCGCGCACGCGGTTGCGCGGTCAACTGGATGCAGCCCCGCGCGGGACGACGGCACCTGCGCGGTATGGGCCGCCGGCCCCCCTCGATCCCCGCCCTCGGCCGGCGGCCCGGGCAACACCCGTACCCCAGCGCCACCCTGACGGCGCTTCAGGACTGCGTGTCGGCCTGTGCCGACCCGACCAGCGCCGCGACCCGCTCCACCCCGAACACATACCCCTGGACTCCGCATCCCGCGATGACCCCGTCGGCGCGCAGGGAGACGTACGAGTGGTGCCGGAACGACTCGCGCTTGTGGATGTTGGAGATGTGGACCTCCAACACCGGAAGGCCGTCACAGGTGTTGAGCGCATCCAGGATCGCGACGGATGTGTGCGAGTAGGCGCCGGGGTTGATGACGATGCCGCAGTGATTCAGCCGCGCCTCGTGGATCCAGTCGACCAGCTCACCCTCGTGGTTGGACTGCCGGAAGTCGATCGTGCCGCCGTGCGCGGCCGCCGCCTTGGCGCACAGAGCCTCGACGTCGGCCAGGGTCTCGGAGCCGTAGATCTCCGGCTGGCGCTGGCCGAGCAGGTTCAGGTTGGGGCCGTTGAGGATCATGATCGGGGCGTTGGCCAGGGTGCGGGGCACGGTTCCTCCGGTCCGTTCGGGGTCGGGCGGTCCGTCGATGACCGCTGCTCAGACCCCGGTTTATCACGCTGCACGGACCACGCCATGGGTCATACCCTCCGGGTATGACCGTGATCTCGTATCCGCCCAAGCCCTTCCCCGGCGACCGCATCGCCGTCCTCTCGCCTGGCGCGGGCCTTCCCGGGCTCTTCCCACGCCCCTTCGAACTGGGCCTGGAGCGGCTGCGCAAGGACTACGAACTCGAACCGGTCGAGTACCCGGCGACCCGCAAGATGGGCTCGACACCGCAGGAGCGGGCCGACGACATCCACGCCGCGTTCGCCGACCCCGGCATCAAGGCGGTCATGGCGTCGGTCGGCGGCGACGACCAGATCACCGTACTGCCGCTGCTGGACCGGGAGTTGATCCGGGCGAACCCGAAGCCGTTCTTCGGGATGAGCGACAACACGAACCTGCTCATGCTCCTGCGCAACGCAGGAATCGTCGGCTACCACGGCGCGACGGTGATGACCGCGCTGGGCCGCCCGGGCGCCATGGACCCGCTGACGGCAAAGTCGCTGCGGGCGGCGCTGTTCACGTCAGGTGAGTACGAGTTGAAGCCCGCCGAACGTTGGAACGACGTCGACCGCGACTGGGCCGACCCGGCGACTTTCGAGGCGGAGCCGGAGACGCGGCCCGGCGCCGGGTGGAGCTGGGTGAAGCCCGACCGGGTGGTGGAGGGCCACAGTTGGGGCGGATGTCTGGAGATCGTCGGCTGGCTGCTGATGGCCGACCGGGAGATCCCGCACGACCTCTCGGAGTTCGACGGCGGCGTACTGCTCCTGGAGACCTCGGAGGAGATGCCGAGCGGCACGGAGGTCTTCCGCACCCTGCGGAACATGGGCGAGCGCGGGCTGCTCCAGCGCTTCTCGGCGCTGCTGATGGGCCGTCCGAAGACCTGGTCCTTCGACCGCCCCAACAGCGCGGAGGAGGCCACTCGTTACGCCGCCGGGCAGCGCGAGGCCGTCCTGCGCGCCATGGAGGCCTATGCCCCGGACACCACGATCGTCTTCGACGTCGACTTCGGGCACACCAGTCCGCAACTGGTGATCCCCTACGGCGGCCTGGTGCGCGTCGACGGGCCCGCCCGGCGCATCACCGTCACATACTGACGGGGCCGATCACCCCCGCGCGCCCCCGTAACCCGCCGTCACTGTGGGTAGTTGACGCAGCATGCACGACGTACGCACCGTAAGGGCGCCCTCCATGCTGCGGCTCGCGGCCGCCTCGCTCGCCGGAACGGCCATCGAGTTCTACGACTTCTTCGTCTACGGGACCGCCGCGGCGCTGGTCCTGGGGCCACTGTTCTTCCCGACGTTCTCGCCGGTGGCGGGGACCCTGGCCGCCTTCGCGACGTTCGGGGTGGGCTTTGTGGCGCGGCCACTGGGATCGGTGCTGTTCGGGCACATCGGGGACCGGCACGGACGCCGGCCGGTCCTCGTCGCCTCGCTGCTGCTGACCGGCGCCTCCACGGTCGCGGTCGGCTGCGTGCCCACGTACGACACGATCGGTGTGGCCGCTCCCCTGCTGCTGCTCGTGCTGCGCTTTCTGCAGGGGCTGGGGCTCGGCGGCGAGTGGGGCGGGGCCGTGCTGCTGACCGTGGAGCACGCGCCTGCCGAGCGGCGAGGTCTGTGGTCGAGCTTCCCGCAGGTCGGGCCGGCGCTGGGTTTCCTGCTCGCCAACGGCGTGGTGCTGGGGCTGTCGGCGACGCTGTCCGACGCCGAGTTCGCCGCCTGGGGATGGCGGGTGCCGTTCTGGGCGGCGGGGGTGCTGGCCCTGCTGGGGCTGTGGCTGCGGTCGTCGCTCGCCGAGAGCCCCCGGTTCCTCGAGATCGACGACCACGCGCGCGTGCCGCTCGCCGAGGTGGTACGCGACCACTGGCGGCTCCTCCTGCTGACGGCCGGGGGGCTGTCGATCGGATACGCGATCTTCTACGCCGTGACGACCTGGTCGCTCGCGTACGCCACGGAGCGGCTCGGTGTGAGCCGCTCCGTCATGCTGACCTGCATCATGGGCGCGGTGGTGGTGAAGGGCTCGCTCACACCGCTGATGGCGCTGCTCGGCGACCGGTACGGGCGGCGGCCTCTGTGCCTGATCGGGTGCGCTGCCGCCGCCCTGTGGATGTTCCCGATGGTCGCGCTCCTCGCGACGGGCGCGCCGTTGCCGATGTTCCTGGGCTTCGTCGGGGCGATGCTCGCGTTCATCACGATGTTCGCCGTGATCGCCGCGTATCTGCCGGAGCTGTACGAGCCCCGGGTGCGCTGCACGGGCGCCGCGGTGGGCTACAACCTCGGCGGCGTCCTCGGGGGCGCGCTCACGCCGATCGTGGCGACGGCGCTGGCCGAGCAGGGCGGTCGGGTGCCCTGGGGCGTCGCCGCGTACCTCACCATCATTGCGTTGCTCAGCCTGGGATGCTTCGCGCTGCTCCCGGAGACCCGTCCGGTGCGGGTGGCGGCGGCAGAGGCGACGGCCGGCTGACGCAGGACGTCCATGGGTGGCTCGTACGCCTCCTAGGGATTGATCGCGAGTTCCAGGTAGGCCGCGAACATCACCAGGTGGACGCCTCCCTGGAGGGGTGTGGCCCGGCCCGGCACCACGGTCAGGGAGGTCACCACGACGGTGAGCGCGAGCAGCACCATGTGGGTGGCGCCGAGGCCCAGGACCAGGGGTCCGGAGAGCCAGATGGAAGCCAGGGCGACTGCGGGAATGGTCAGGCCGATGCTGGCCATCGCGGAGCCGAGGGCGAGGTTGAGGCTGGTCTGCACACGGTCGCGGCGGGCGGAGCGCAGCGCGGCGATGGTCTCGGGGAGCAGGACGAGCAGCGCGATGATCACACCGACGACGGCGTGATGCAGACCGGCGGCCGCCACTGCGGACTCGATGGTGGGCGACACACCCTTGGCCAGTCCGACCACCCCCACCAGCGCGAGCCCCAGCAGGGCCAGACTGATCCACGCGGTGCGCGCGGACGGCGCTTCGGCGTGGTCGTCCGCGGTGATCACCTCGCCCTGCCGGGTGATGGGCAGGAAGTAGTCGCGGTGCCGCACGGTCTGGGTCGCCACGAACAGGCCGTAGAGGATCAGCGAGGACAGTGCGGCGAAGGTGAGTTGTACGGCGGAGAACTCCGGGCCCGGCTTGCTCGTGGTGAACGTGGGCAGCACCAGGCTGAGTGTGGCGAGCGTCGCGACGGTCGCGAGGGCGGCGCCGGTGCCCTCGGGGTTGAAGACGGCCGTGCCGTGGCGCAGGGAGCCCACGAGGAGGCTGAGGCCGACGACGCCGTTGCAGGTGATCATCACCGCCGCGAAGACGGTGTCCCTGGCCAGGGTCGAACTCTTGGCGCCGCCGTCGGCCATCAGGGTGACGATCAGGGCGACTTCGATGATGGTGACGGCGACGGCGAGGACGAGGGAGCCGAAGGGCTCGCCGACCCGGTGGGCAACGACCTCGGCATGGTGCACGGCGGCCAGGACCGCCCCGGCCAGCACCACGGTGACCACCGCTACGACTGCGGCCGACAGATCCCGCCCCCAGGTGAGGACGAGCAGGACCACCGCGAGCATCGGCATGAGGGACGTCCACCGGGTCGTGAACGACCTGAGCCGAGGGATCATGCGGCGATCGTCGCAGACGGGCAGGGGCCCCGCATTCCGGCCAGTCCCGGCATCAATGTCCGCACGAACG
Source organism: Streptomyces sp. NPDC059866 (assembly GCF_042731325.1). Classification (NCBI taxonomy): domain Bacteria; kingdom Bacillati; phylum Actinomycetota; class Actinomycetes; order Kitasatosporales; family Streptomycetaceae; genus Streptomyces; species Streptomyces sp. NPDC059866. The sequence goes on from NZ_JBHWJT010000001.1 coordinate 217,475, forward strand.
ACCGGGGCGGTGGACGGCAATCCGCCGCACACCGCCCTGACTGCGTTGCTCTCGCGTCTCCGCGGTCAGGCGTCGACGCTGTTCTTCGGAGTGCCCTCGCTCGGCGCCTGCGCCGCTTCGGCGGCCGCCTGCTTCTTGGAGGCCCTGAGGCTGGTGATCGTGGTGATGACCAGGACCGAGCAGATCACGCCGAGCGAGACCGGGATGCTGATCTCGGGGACGTGGACCCCCGACTCGTGCAGGGCGTGCAGCACCAGCTTGACACCGATGAAGCCGAGGATGATCGACAGGCCGTACGACAGGTGGACCAGCTTCTTCAGCAGGCCGCCGATGAGGAAGTACAGCTGCCTGAGGCCCATCAGCGCGAAGGCGTTGGCCGTGAACACGATGTACGGGTCCTGCGTGAGACCGAAGATCGCGGGGATCGAGTCGAGCGCGAAGAGCACGTCCGTGGTGCCGATCGCGAGGATCACGACCAGCATCGGGGTCATGACCCGCTTGCCGTTCTGCTGGATCCACAGCTTGGTGCCGTGGTAACGGTCGGCCACACCGAAGCGCCGCTCGGCCGCCTTGAGCAGCTTGCTCTCCTCGTACTCCTCGTCCTCCTCCTCGGCCCGGGCCTCCTGGATGAGCTTCCAGGCCGTGTAGATCAGGAAGGCGCCGAAGATGTAGAACACCCACGAGAAGCTGGCGATGATCGCGGCGCCCGCGGCAATGAAGATCGCGCGCAGTACGAGAGCTATGAGCACGCCGATGAGGAGCACTCGCTGCTGGTACTGCGTGGGCACGGCGAACTTCGCCATGATCAGCACGAAGACGAAGAGGTTGTCGACACTCAGCGATTTCTCGGTGATGAAGCCGGCGAAGAACTCACCGGCGGGCTGGCCTCCGCCGAAGACGAGCAGCCCGAGGCCGAAGAGGCCCGCCAGCACGATCCAGACGACGGTCCAGATCCCGGCTTCCTTGATCGATACGTCGTGCGGCTTGCGGCCGATGAAGAAGTCGACCGCGATCAGCGCGGCCAGTCCTACGACGGTCAGGACCCACAGGGTCAGGGAAACATCCACTGCGCCTCCGGCAGTACGTAACGGCAAACAGTCAGTCAGCGTCGTCGCTGCCGGAGGTCTCTTCCACCCATAAGCGGGCCGACGCCCCGGGATCTGGCCTGATCCGTATTGACGGGTACGCCGCAGTAGTCAGGGAGTACTCCCCTCCGTGCTGAAAAGAGTACCCAATCACCAAGGAAAGGCAAAGTGATTAGTAAAAGAATGACCAAAGACGCTGGTCAGAGCGCTTTACATGTGCTTGGTACGGGCGGCGATGACGGTCACCGGTGCCATGTGCGGCGAGCCGCGGCCACCTGTGTGAGCACCTGCTGGAGCACCTGGCTGCCGGAGGGCACGACCGGCGGCTCGTACGTCCAGGCGTGCCCCACCCACGGGTCGGCGAGGTGGTCGTCGGCCACCGGAGTCAGTCGCAGAAGCGAACGCCACAGGGGGTCGAGCAGCGGTCCGTAACCCGCGGAGTCCTCGCGGTCGGCCACCATCATCAGATGGACGCCGACAGCCGGGCCCTCGTCGGCGAGATAACGCAGCTGGGTCACCGCCCGGTCGTCGAAGCCGTGCGGGAAGTCGTTGACCACCAGCAGGTGCTGGGAGGTGTCCATGCCCGGTGGCAGAGCGTCGGCCGCGCCGCCCCGCACCGCCATCTGCACGAGGTCGACGCGCTGAGTGAGTCTGGCCAGGGCGTCCGCCACACCGGCGGCACCTACGGCGGGCGGCGCCGCGAGCGCTCCGGTCTGCACCAGCGGTACCAGCGCCTGCGCTCCGGAACCGGCCGGGTCGATCACATGCACGGTGAACTCACCCGCCGGATGGACGGCGAGCAGCCGGGCCGCGTGGGCCACCGCCGATTCCATCGCCAGGCGCCGCAGATCGTGCGAGTCGGCGAACGAGCCGTCGAGCGCCCCGACACGTCCGCTGTCGATCCACAGACCGCGCTCCAGCGGCAACCGGACCAGCATCGGGATGCGCAGCTGGGCACACTCGGGCAGATGCAGGTCGCCCAGGCGCAGGGCCATCGGCATCTCCATCGGCACCCGGTAGCCGTGCCAGACGGGGTTGTCCCAGCCCGCGTACGCCGGTGGCAGCGCGGGTTCGACGACGGCGGCCTCCGCAGTGAGCTGGGCGACATCCCGGTCGAGGGCCTCTTTGGCCTGGTCGACGAGTTGGGTGTGCCGGGCGCGGGCGGCCTCGCGCGCAGCGTCGGCCTGTCCGCCGATCCGGCCGCGCGGATCGGACAGGACCTGCTCCAGCTCCTTGTCCATGCGCGATTCGGCGAAGTCGACTGCGCTGCGGTAGGCGGCCGTGGTGCGGGCCAGGTCCTCGAACATGCCCCACACCTGGTTGTAGAGCCGCTCGTCCATGGACCAGCCGGTGGCGTCGCCCGCGACGGGCTGGGCGGGCTGACCCGGCGCCGCAGGGGGCGCGGTCGGCGGGGGCGGGGGCGGCGCCCCGTTCTGCCGACGGGGATGGTTGTAGTCGATCGGGCCGGCGGCGGTGGGCGCGGACGGCTCCGTGAGGGCGGACGGGTCGGCCGAGGCCGGTCCTCCGGGGTAGCCCGTACGGGATCCCGCGCCGGTCTGGGGGCTCTGGGCGCCGTAGGGTGAGCCGCTCTGGTCCGGCCGGGTGGGGGCGGCCGACTGCCTCGTGCGGTCACCGTCCGCCGTGCGCGGTGGGGGCGCCGCCACGGAGCGGGCCAGTCCGCGGGCCACGGCGTCGTTGATGGTGCCGGCGAGCTGGTGGGCCTGGGGCAGGTGCTGGTCGGTGAAGAGCTCGGCGAGCCCGCCCGCATAGCCCTGACCGACCGCGCGCACCTTCCAGGCGCCCTGGCGGCGGTAGAGCTCCAGGGCGACGACGGCCGTTTCCGCTTCCAGGCCGGTGATCGTGTAGCTGGCGACCTCGGTTCCGTCCAGCCCGGTGACCGCGACGTAGGGGGCGGCCAGGGCACCGAAGCGGTTCGGCCCTCCCCCGACGCCGCCCGGCAGGGCGAGCAGCACATGGACGCGGTGCACCGTGTCCGGCATGGCGTCCAGATCCACCGCGAGGCGATGGTCGGCGGCCGCCTGCCGGGGGACCTCGAGTCCGGGCAGGGTGGGTGCGCCCGGGTGGGCCACCCGCTCCACTGCGTGGACCTTGCCCTGGTCGTCGCTGAGCGTGGCCACGGCCACGATCGGCGTGCCGGCCGAGACCCGGATCTCGAGACGGACCTGGGAGAGCGGGTGGTTCTGCCCCCGCACCAGTTCGGCCGTCATCGCCTTCGTCCCCCTGTGTCGTGTCGGTGTCGTGTGCCGCTCGCCGGGCCCGTCCTAAAGGAGCGGCAGGATCGCCGGCATCAGGTCCTGGAAGGTGCGACCGTTGGCCGGGTTACCGAGGGCCGTCATCGTCCAGCCCGGGCCATTGCGATGCACCTTCGCCATGATCTGGGCCGTGTACTGACCGCCGCCCGCCAGCGTGTAGCGGGCGAGCTCCTGGCCGTTGGTCTCGTCGACGAGGCGGCAGAACGCGTTCTGCACCTCCTGGAAGGTCTGGCCCGTGAAGGAGTTCACGGTGAAGACGATCTGGTCGATGTGGACCGGGAGGCGCTGCAGGTCGACGAGGATCGCCTCGTCGTCGCCGCCCTGGCCGACACCGCCGACGAGGTTGTCACCGGTGTGCCGAACGGAGCCGTCGTCGCTCACCAGGTGGCGGAAGAAGACGACGTCGACCGGCTGCTTGTCCGCGAACAGGACGGCGGAGGCGTCGAGGTCGATCTCCCGGGTGCGCGAACCGAACAGGCCGCGGCGCGGGGCCGCCTGCCAGCCGAGACCCATGCGCACCGCGGTCAGGCTGCCGCCGTCGTTCTTCTGCAGACTGATGGCCTGACCCTTGGTCATGTTGACGGTCACGCGCTGTTTCCCCTCTCGAGCGTTCCCCTGTTGCCGCGATGCCGCGGATGACCAGAACCCTACGCAGGGGCACTGACAGTGCCGTACCCCGGTCCGCACTTTGTGTCGGTCTTGCAACACAGCGCATTCCCGGCGAGGTCACTGAGGCCTCCGAGGCCCGTCAGGCCAGTCCCGCCTCCTTCATCTGGCGGAGTTCCTTCTTCATCTCGGAGACCTCGTCGCGCAGCCGGGCGGCGATCTCGAACTGCAGGTCCGCGGCTGCGGCGCGCATCCGCGCGGTCAGCTCCTCGATCTGCTCGGCGAGTTCGGCCGCGGGACGGTCGGTGGGCACGGTTTCCCCGGCCTTGCCCTTGGCCCGCTTGGCCGCCTTCCCGCCCTTGACCGCGTGCTCGCCCAGGGAAGGCACCGGGGCCTTGGTGCCGTGGCCGTCCTTCTTCGCCTTGCGGTAGCCCGTACCGAGCAGCTGCTCGGTGTCGACGTCCTCGCGCGCGATCTGCGCGACGATGTCGTTGATCTTCTTGCGCAGCGGCTGGGGATCGACGCCGTTCGCCTTGTTGTACGCGACCTGCTTCTCCCGGCGGCGGTTGGTCTCCTCGATGGCCTTCGCCATCGCCGGGGTGATCTTGTCGGCGTACATGTGGACCTGGCCGGAGACGTTGCGCGCCGCACGGCCGATGGTCTGGATCAGTGAGGTGCCGGAGCGCAGGAAGCCCTCCTTGTCGGCGTCGAGGATCGCCACGAGGGAGACCTCGGGCAGGTCCAGGCCCTCACGCAGGAGGTTGATGCCGACCAGCACATCGAACTCGCCGGAGCGCAGTTCGCGCAGCAGCTCGACGCGGCGCAGGGTGTCGACGTCGCTGTGCAGATAGCGGACCTGGATACCGAGTTCCAGGAAGTAGTCGGTGAGGTCCTCGGCCATCTTCTTGGTGAGCGTGGTGACCAGGACGCGCTCGTCCTTCTCCACGCGCGTGCGGATCTCGTGCACCAGGTCGTCGATCTGGCCCTCGGTGGGCTTGACGACGACCTCCGGGTCGACCAGGCCGGTGGGGCGGATGATCTGCTCGACGACGCCGTCCCCGCGGGAGAGCTCGTAGGTGCCCGGGGTCGCCGAGAGGTAGACGGTCTGTCCGATGCGCTGCTGGAACTCCTCCCACTTCAGGGGGCGGTTGTCCAGAGCGGAGGGCAGCCGGAAGCCGTGCTCGACGAGGGTGCGCTTGCGGGAGGCGTCGCCCTCGTACATGGCGCCGATCTGCGGCACGGTGACGTGCGACTCGTCGATGACGAGCAGGAAGTCCTCGGGGAAGTAGTCCAGCAGGGTGTTCGGCGCGGAGCCGGGCAGGCGGCCGTCGAAGTGCATCGAGTAGTTCTCCACGCCGGAGCAGGTGCCGATCTGGCGGAGCATCTCGATGTCGTACGTCGTCCGCATCCTGAGGCGCTGGGCCTCCAGGAGCTTGCCCTGCTTCTCCAGCTCGGCCAGGCGCTCGCCGAGTTCCTTCTCGATGTCGTTGACGGCCCGCTCCATGCGCTCGGGGCCCGCGACGTAGTGGGAGGCCGGGAAGACGTACAGCTGCTCGTCGTCGCTGACGATCTCACCGGTGAGGGGGTGGAGGGTGGAGAGCGCCTCGATCTCGTCGCCGAACATCTCGATGCGGACGGCCAGCTCCTCGTAGACCGGGAAGATCTCGATGGTGTCCCCGCGCACCCGGAAGGTGCCGCGGGTGAAGGCCATGTCGTTGCGTGTGTACTGGATGTCCACGAAGCGGCGCAGCAGCTCGTCGCGGTCGATCTCCTCGCCGACCCTGAGCGGGACCATACGGTCGACGTACTCCTGCGGCGTACCGAGACCGTAGATGCAGGACACCGAGGCGACCACGACGACGTCGCGGCGGGTGAGCAGCGAGTTGGTCGCGGAGTGACGCAGGCGCTCGACCTCCTCGTTGATCGAGGAGTCCTTCTCGATGTAGGTGTCCGACTGCGGGACGTAGGCCTCGGGCTGGTAGTAGTCGTAGTACGAGACGAAGTACTCGACGGCGTTGTTCGGCAGGAGCTCTCTGAACTCGTTCGCCAGCTGGGCGGCCAGGGTCTTGTTCGGGGCCATCACCAGGGTGGGGCGCTGAAGCTTCTCGATCATCCACGCGGTGGTGGCGGACTTGCCGGTGCCGGTCGCACCGAGGAGGACGACGTCCTTCTCACCTGCTTCGATGCGCCGGGCGAGATCGGCGATGGCCGTCGGCTGGTCGCCGCTCGGCTGGTAGGGGCTGACGACCTCGAAGGGCGCCACCGTGCGTTCGATGCTGGAAACGGGCCGCATGGAATCCACCGTACGACCCCGCACTGACAACGGGCTCGGATCACCAGTTCTGCGGGGTGCGGGAGCGGTGGCGGGTCGGGTGCCGACGGGAGCGGAGCGCGATGCGGCGGGACTGGTGGGGCCGGTCGGGCGCGTGGGCCGGGACGCCGGGCTTGTCCTCGGCTCGCGGCCAGCGCGGCTTGCCCATGACCATGAGGGGGTCGAACAGCACGACGACGCCCGCGAGGCAGAGGAAGGCGAGGGGGCCGATCAGCATGGGGGCGAGCAGCGCCGCCGGTGAGTCGCCCGTGGACGGGTCGGCGGGGGCGTGGAGGTGGACGCTGAGGGCTGCCATGCCCGTGTAGTGCATGCCGCTGACCGCGAGCCCCATGACGAGGCTGGCGCCCACGCTCCACCACAGTCCTCTGACCTGTCCGGCCGCCCACAGGGCGGCCGTGGCGGCGACCATGGCTATGACGACGGAGGCGGCGACGGTGAGGGTGTTGTACTCCAGTTTGCCGTTCAGCTGCATGCCGGCCATGCCCAGGTAGTGCATCGACGCGATACCGAGACCGGTGATGGTGCCTCCGGTGAACAGGGCGGTGCCCCTGGCACCCCGGTAGCCGACGATGAAGATCCCGATGCCGACCATCACGATGGCGATGCCCAGGCTGGCGTACGTCATCGGTTTGTCGTAGTGGATCGGCGCTTCTTCGACCTTGAAGCCCATCATCGCGATGAAGTGCATGGTCCATATGCCGGAACCGATCGCCGCGGAGCCCAGGGCGAGCCACCCGGGGCGCCAGGAGCCGGCCACGAGCATGGATCTCGTGGTGCAGCGCAGGCCGAGCGCACCGCCGAGGCATGCCATGAGGTAGGCCACCACGGGTGTGACGAGGCCGTAGCTGAATCCGTCGACCGTGCCTTGCATGCGCGGCTGCCTTTCCGCCCTCTTCCGTCCCGGAATGTCCTGATGTGCGCCCCTCCCAGGACCGCAACGAACGGTCAGGGTTGAGGCAGAGAGTATGACTCGCACCGGAATGCTCGAACGATTTTCCGGCAAAGAAACACGTCCCTGCCTCAGTTGTGCCGCTACGGTGAGCGGTCTCGGGCATCACCATTCAATCTGTGGCCATCCTGTACCCCTCTGGCGTTGACCCTCTGCTGTCACGGTGGAGCCGTCCGTGATTCTTCGACGCGAGGAGTACGCATGCACGCGCGCGCAGTTGCCGCCACGACCACCGCGCTCCTGGGGACCGTCGCCCTGTTGCTCCCCGCCGCCGACGCCGACAGTGCTGCCGAGCAGCCTGTGGTCATCGCCCACCGGGGCGCCTCGGCGCAGGCGCCCGAGAACACCCTCGCCGCCGTCGACAAGGCAGCCGAGCTGGGCATCCAGTGGGTCGAGAACGATGTGCAGCGGACCAAGGACGGCGAGCTCGTGGTGATCCACGACGACAGCCTGCAGCGGACCACCGACGCGGAGAAGGTCTTCCCCGACCGCGCGCCCTGGAAGGTGAAGGACTTCACGGCCGCCGAGATCGCGCGCCTCGACGCGGGGAGCTGGTTCGCCCCCTCCTACGCGGGCACGCGCGTGCCGACGCTCAAGGAGTACCTGCGTCGAGTCGAGCACCATCACCAGAAGCTCCTTCTCGAAATCAAGAAGCCGGAGCTGTATCCGGGAATCGAGCAGCAGACGCTCAAGCTCCTCGGCAACGAAGGCTGGCTCGACCGGCAGCACCTCACGGGCCGGCTGATCGTGCAGAGCTTCAGCGCGGACAGTGTGCGGGCCGTCCACGAGCTGAAGCCCGCCGTCAGGACGGGTTTCCTCGGGACACCGTCCATGGCGGAGGTTTCCGGGTACGCGCGCTTCGTCGATCAGATCAACCCGTCGTACGGGACCCTCTCGGCCCGTTATGTCTCCGCCGTCCACGGCTTCACCGGCGCCCACGGCAGGCCGCTGGAGGTCTTCACCTGGACCGTGGACGACGCGGCCACCGCCCGGCGGGTCGCCCGGTACGGCGTCGACGGCATCATCACCAACAAGCCCGACGTGGTGCGCGAGGCCCTCGGCGGGGAGTGACGGGTGCCGGGGCCGGCCGCCGGTCGTTGTCAGTGGCGGGTCGTACGGTGGGCGCATGGACAGCCATGGGCAGGACGAGCAGCAGGTCGTGTGGACCGTCGTCGACAGCGACATCGGTCCGCTGCTGCTGGCCGCGACGACCGAGGGCCTGGTCAACGTCGTGTTCCACGCCACGGACGCGGTGTGCGACAGGGCGCTCGCCCGGCTGGCGTCCCGGCTGGGCGCCGAGCCGGTCGAGGCACCCGGCTCTCCCCTGCTGGCCGAGGCGATACGTCAGGTGGAGGCCTACTTCGCGGGTGAGCGGCGGGACTTCCGGCTGCCGCTGGACTGGTCATTGATCTCGGGCTTCAACCGTCAGGTGCTGCGCGAGCTGGCGTCCGGCGTGCCGTACGGCACGGTGGTCGGTTACGGCGATCTGGCCGACCGGGTCGGTCAACCGGGCGCGGCCCAGGCGGTGGGCATGGCGATGGGCTCCAATCCGCTGCCGGTGGTCGTGCCCTGCCATCGGGTCGTCGAGAGCGACGGCGGCATCGGCGGGTTCGGCGGCGGTCTGGAGACCAAGCGGAGGCTGCTGGCGCTGGAGGGCGTGCTGCCCGAGCCGCTGTTCTGAGGCCCGGGCCCACTCACGCGTAGTGACGTGCCTCCAGGACGTTGCCGTCCGGATCCCGGAAGTAGAAGCTGCGGGGTGCCTTGCCGCGTGCGCCGAAGGAGTCGCGGGAGATGTCCGAGACGGGGACCGAGCGCTCCTCCAGGGGTGTGCGCAGTGCGTCGAAGTCGTGCTCCGACAGTGCCAGGCAGACGTGGTTGACCGGGTGGCCCGCGCTCCCGGCGGCGTCGGGGAGCACGTTCATGCGTTCGGCCATGCTGAGAGGTGCGAGGTCGAAGATGGTCTCGTCATTGAGGCGTACGGAAGGGAAGGACACCTTGCCCGCGGCGAACTCGGTGACCCTCAGGGGCTCCAGGCCCACCGCCTTCTCGTAGAAGTCTGCGGCGGCGGCCGGATCGCGCACCCACAGGACGACGTGATCGAGACGTGTCGTGTTGTCCGTCATGCTCCCCAGGCTGGTGTCGTCCCTCACCGGCCGCAAGGGTTTGACGGGGCCCGCCGCCCGCCAGAGATGAGGGAAGACCGACAGACAGGAGGCAGGCGCGTGACGCTGGTGGTGTCCGAAGAGGTGCGGGAGGCGGTCCACGCACGCCGGCCCGTGGTGGCCCTGGAGTCCACGATCATCGCGCACGGGCTGCCGCGGCCACGCAATCTGCAGGTGGCGCTCGAGCTGGAGGAGGCCGTACGGCAGGAGGGCGCCGTCCCGGCGACGATCGCCGTGCTGGACGGACGGCCCCGGGTCGGCCTGGACAAGGAGCAGCTGGAGCGGGTCGCCGGCGAGGACGGGATCCGCAAGCTGGGCCACCGTGACCTGGCCCTCGCCGTTGCCTCCGGGGCGAGCGGGGCGACCACGGTCTCCGCGACCGCGCTGCTGGCGGCGCTGGCCGGAGTGCGGGTCTTCGCCACCGGCGGGCTCGGCGGGGTGCACCGGCAGTGGACGGTGACGCAGGACGAGTCCGCCGACCTGGGCCTGCTGGCGCGCACGCGGATCACGGTGGTGTGCGCGGGGGTGAAGTCGATCCTGGACGTACCGGCGACTCTGCAGCGGCTGGAGACACTGGGCGTCGCGGTGGCCGGGTACGGCACGGACCGTTTCCCCGGCTTCTACCTCTCCGACTCGGGACACCCGGTGGACTGGACCCTGGACAACCCGCAGCAGGTGGCGGAGGTCATGCGGGCCCAGGACACGCTCGGTGTCCCGGACTCGGCGCTGATCGTGGCCAACCCCGTTCCGGAGGCGGAGCAACTGGATCCCGGGCTGCACGCACGCGTGCTCGCCGACGCACTGCGGGCCTGCGAGGAGGAGGGAGTCAGCGGCCAGGCCGTCACACCGTTCCTGCTCGACCATCTGGTACGGCACACCGACGGTGCCTCGCTGCGGGCCAACCTGGCCGCAGTACGCGGCAACGTACGGCTGGCGGGGCGGATCGCGGCGGCCTGGGCCGGGGCGTGAGCGGCTCGGGGACGCCGGGGCAGGGGGCCGCTTCGACCCGCCGTGGCTCCCCGAGCGGTGCGCTGCTGGTGGTCGGGGACGTGGTGACGGACGTCGTCGCCCGGCATCGAGGGCCTCTGGCCGCGGGCACCGACACGGCCGCCGTGATCCGGACGGTGCCCGGTGGCGCGGGCGCCAATGTGGCCTGCTGGGCCGCCCATTGGGGTTGCGCGGAGGTGCGGCTGCTCGGGCGGGTGGGGAAGGACGCGGCGGATTGGCACGAGCGGGAGCTGGCCGCCGCCGGGGTGCGCTCACGTCTGGTCATCGATCCGCAGGCGCCGACCGGGACGGTGATCTGCCTCGTCGACACGGGCGCTTCGGCAGAGCGGACGTTCCTCACCGACAGCGGTGCCTCGCTGCGTCTCGAGCCCGGTGACTGGTCGGACACCTTGCTCGACGGCGTCGCATGGCTGCATCTGTCCGGCTATCTGCTCTTCTCCGAGCAGAGCCGCGCGCTGGCGGCGCTGGCCCTGGCATCGGCAGGCGCACGTGGGGTGCCGGTGAGTCTGGATCCGGCGTCGGCCGGTTTCCTCATGGAGCTGGGCGTCGACCGTTTCCTCGCGTCGGTCGAAGGGGTGGGGGTCCTGCTGCCCAGCCGGGACGAGGCGTGCCTGCTGACCGGGTTGCCGGATGCGGCGGACGCGGCGGCGAAACTGAGCCGCCACGTCCCGCTGGTGGTCGCCAAGCAAGGGGCGGACGGGGCTCTGGTCGCCCGCTCCGGGACCGTGCACACACGGGTGCCCGCCGCGCCGGCGAGGCCCTTGGACACCACCGGCGCCGGCGACGCGTTCACGGGCGCGTTCCTCACCGCCCTGCTCGCAGGCGCCGAGCCCGAGGCCGCGGCGGCGGACGGGTGTCTGGCGGGTGCGCGGGCGGTCGAACAGGTGGGCGGCAGGCCTCCGGTGAGCAGCTGACGGCAGGCAGAACGGCGAGCCTGGTCCGCCTTGTCGACCGCTTCCTGGGCGCGGCAGTTCCCCTCATGTCCACCCCTTGCGTCCCCACGCCGAAATCATCGGAACCGCGGCAAGATCCATGGTGTCGGAGGGTGGTGAGGGCCTCGGAGCGCGCTCCCGCCCCGGACTGCCGGTTGTCGAGGAGAGACCCGTCCATTGACGTCATACCGAGATCATCCCATTTATCCGACTTGCCGGGAGGGGGCGACGCTCCGGTGCGACGGGAGGTCCACGACGAGGTGGACGACGAGATGGACGACGAGATGGACGAGGTATCAGGCGCCGGGCGCATCGAGACGGGCGGTCGGCCCGTGCCGATGCCAGACGGCGTAATTCCCGCCACGGGACCGCCACAGGCCCCACGGGTCAACTCCCGTTGTCCACAGGCCGGAACCAAGCGGAACCCGTGGTTTCCACAGGCTTACCCGCCGCTCACGCGGCCCTGGCACACTGGCGCGACAGGCGCAGGATGCGGCGCGAGGGGATCCGAGCAAGGAGATCCAGATGTCCATGGCAGGGAATCTGCGGAAGGTCACAAGCCTCGGCACGGTCGACGGCCTCCGCAAGGTGGCGCGGCTGGCCCGGCGGCGCAGGCGGGTCGACCTGAGCCACCCCGCGCGATCCCCGCTGGGCTCCTCGGTGGTGAACTGCGTGGCGTACGAGGAAGGAGGCCGCGTCCCCGTCGGCGGCGACCTGGTCGACACGGTGGAGCGGGTACGCAAGAACGGTGACGGCTTCGTCTGGCTCGGTCTCCACGAGCCGACGAACCAGGAGTTCGCCGGCATCGCCGAGCTGTTCGACCTGCATCCGCTGGCCGTCGAGGACGCGATCGAGGCACATCAGCGCCCGAAGGTCGAGCGGTACGGGGAGACACTGTTCGCGGTGTTCAAGACGGTCTGCTACGTCGAGCACGAGGAACTCACGGCCACGAGCGAGGTGGTGAACACCGGCGAGATCATGGTGTTCGTCGGCCAGGACTTCGTGATCAGTGTGCGGCACGGACGGCACGGTTCGCTGGGCCCGCTGCGCGAGGAGCTGGAGGCGGAGCCCGGCCAGCTCGCCAAGGGGCCGTCCGCGGTGCTGCATGCGATCGCGGACCATGTGGTCGACGACTACCTCAACGTCATCGACTCGGTACAGGCCGACATCGACCACGTCGAAACGGATGTCTTCGCGGAGAACGGCGCGCGAGCGGATCCCGGCCGCATCTATCAGCTCAAGCGTGAACTCCTGGAGCTGAAGCGTGCGGTGGTCCCACTCGGCCGTCCGCTCGCGGATCTCGCCAACCGGCCGATCCGGGTGGTGGAACCGGAGATACAGGCCTACTTCCGCGACGTGTCCGACCACCTGCAGCGGGCCACGGAGCAGATAGCCACCTTCGACGAACTGCTCAACTCGATCCTGCAGGCCCACCTCGCCCAGGTGACGGTCGCGCAGAACGAGGACATGCGGAAGATCACGGCGTGGGCCGCGATCGTCGCGGTGCCGACGATGGTCTGCGGGCTCTACGGAATGAACTTCGACCACATGCCGGAGCTCCACTGGCGATACGGCTACGGCATGGTCATCGGCGTCATATCCCTCGTCTGCCTGGTGCTCTACCGCGGTTTCCGGCGCAACGGCTGGCTCTGAGCGGGCCGGTGATGCGCGCCGGACGGGGCCGCGGTGCCGGCGAGGCAGGGCATCGGGTCAGCGTGCCGCGCTCCTGGCGTAGACTCGCTCGGCCCAGGCGCCGATCTGGTCCTCCGTCAGATGCTGGGCCAGGTCGGCCTCGCTGATCATGCCGACCAGGCGCTTGTTCTCGATGACGGGCAGGCGGCGGATCTGGTGGTCCTCCATCTCCTGGAGCACCTCGCTGACATCGGCGCCGGCGTCGATCCAGCGCGGCGTGCCCTTGGCCATCTCGCCCGCTGTGACCTTGGACGGGTCGTGCCCCATGGCCACACAGCCGACCACGATGTCCCGGTCGGTGAGGATGCCGCAGAGCCGTTCGTTCGCGTCGCTGATGGGCAGGGCTCCGACGTTGAGCTCACGCATCAGCTGGGCGGCACGGTCCAGGGTCTCGTGGGCGGGGATCCACTGGGCACCACGGTGCATGATTTCTCCGGCGGTGGTCATGGGGTACCTCCCGGTGCCGGACGGCCGGCGCGGCGCAGGACACACCGCTAGTCCCGGCGCCCTACATTCTCGCCGGGTCGCGCGGCGCACGCACCCGGAACCCCGGCAGCCGGGGGGACGGGGAGGCGCTCTCGGAGGGGATGGATCACATACTCCGCTCAGCCGTTCCAGGCCGGGCGGCGCGGATCGTCGAGGCGTACCAGGACGTCGGCCGTGCCGACGGGATCGGTCTCGTGCTCGTAGCGCTCGAACGCGGGGAGGGTCCAGTGCTCGGGCTCGGGCGTACGGCGGCGCAGGGCGCCCGGTGACAGGAAGAGGTGAACTGTCAGATCGAAGGGGAACCAGTGGCGCAGGAGAAGGGGACCGTGCAGCAACAGGAGACCGCCGGGAGGGAGCTGGACGTACGGGCTGCGGGTGGCGCGGTCGGTGACCGGGTCCAGGAGATCGGGCAGGACACGCCCGTCGCCACCGGGTTCGAGGGGGCCGAAGACCTCGCGCCACAGGGCGCCGGTGTCGAACCAGCCGTCGTAGTAGGCGTCCACGTCCTGGTGGCCGTGCTCCAGCCGGAGGGAGGCGGGGCGCAGGAAGCCCTCCGTGCCGACGACCAGCGACGGGCGGCCGCGTATGCGCAGCGCCTCGTGGACACGCTCGGCGAGGTCTCCGGGCCGGGCCGCCGGGGCGCCGTCGAAGGCGATCCGCGGCCAGGGGCCACCGTCGGCCGGCTCCAGGTCGAGCAGGCGCTCGGCGAGGCGGTCGCCGAGCCGGTCCCAGGTGATCGCTTCGAGTCGCACAGGGCCATGATGCCGCGCGCTGCCGAAAGCACCGACGGCCGGGCGCCGGGCTCTCGGTGCGGTCGGCGGCGGACAGTCGCGAGTGAGCCCAGGCGCGGGGAGACGGGTGAGGTGAGGTGCGGTACGAGGCCGGCGATACGGCGTAGATCCCGGGGGTCCGCGGGCATGAAGCGGACATGGCGGATCATGAAGCGAATATGACGGACAAGGCAGTGCCCGTGACTCCTTCGTCCCGCACCGGACTCGTCGCCATCCAGCCCCTGAAGAAGAAGCGCTGTGCCGCGTGCCGGCGGGGACCGCTGTCGCTGCTCGTCCTGGAGGAGGGCGTGCCACGGTGCCTCGACTGTGCCGACCTCGGGCACCTGGTGTTCCTGCCGCGCGGGGACACCGCGCTGACCCGCAGGGCGCGCGAGGAGAGCACGCTGTCGGTGATCGTCATGCGGTTCAACCGGCGCAAGAGCCGGTACGAGCGTCAAGGCGTCCTCGTCGAGGAGGAGGGGCTCGCCCGCGCCGAGGAGCGGTGTCTGGCGGACGCGGAGGCGCGACGGCGGCGCCGGGCGAGGGACGCGCAGCGCAGGGCGGTCGAGGACGACCGGTTCACGGAGGCGTTCGCGGCGGAGATCCTGCGGCTGTTTCCCAGGTGTCCGGCCGAGCGGGCGCGGGCGATCTCGGCGCACGCGTCCGTGCGGGGCAGCGGGCGGGTGGGCCGGAGCGCGGCCGGGCGGGCGCTCACCGAGGGGGCGGTGACATCGGCGGTCGTGGCGGCCGTACGGCATGTGGACACGCCCTACGACCAGCTGCTGATGAACGGGGTGGCGAGGTACGAGGCACGGCGGCGGACAGCGGCGGCGGTGGAGACGGTGCTGCGGGGGTGGCGGGAGGCGGCGTCCGGCTTTCCGCAGTCGTCGCAGCCGTTCTAGCGATGGCCATGGGCAGGTGGCGGCGCCGGCAGCGGATCGGCGTACGGCACCCCACCCCCTCCCCCGGCTCGGCCGGCCTCACATGGCCCGTCCCAGGCCTGGACGCTCGCGTATGTGGGCGCGGCGATGGGGCATGGTCCGGGTTCTTGTGCGGACATTCACTGGTGGGGAGCGGTGAGCGGTGAGTCGTGATCAAGGATGGGCTGGGCGCGGGCCCGGTCCGAAGTGGGAGATGAGGGGCAACATGATCAATGGGCCGTACTTCGTGCTGACGGTGCTGGGAGTGCTCGGGACGGGCCTGGTGGCCGGGGTCTTCTGCGCCTTCTCGACGTTCGTGATGCGAGGACTCGCCGTGCTGCCGCCCGCACAGGGCGTGGCCGCGATGAAGGCGATCAACGTGACGGCCGTGCAACCGGCTTTCATGATCGTGTTCCTGGGGTCGGCGCTGCTGTGCGCGGTGATCGCCGTGGTGACGTTGGTGGTCTGGCCGGAGGAGGGGGCGGTGGAGGTGCTGCTGGGCAGCGCGCTGTATCTGATCGGCTCGTTCGGCGTGACCGTGGTCGCGAACGTGCCGCGCAACAACGCGCTGCTCGAGCTGGACGCGGGGACACCGGAGGCAGCCGCGTACTGGCCCACGTATGTCAGGGAGTGGACGGCGTGGAACCACGTCCGCATGATCGCCTCGGCCGCCGCGGCGGTGCTGTACGTGCTGGGGCTCACGTGACGACGCCCGCGCGGTCGGAAGGCTCCCGGTCAACCCGCCAGAAAGCGCTGTCCCACGCTCTGCACCCGTGGCCGACGGGACGTATCGTGGCCGAAAGAGTGCCGCCCGAAGACGCACGGCCTGTCGTACGCGTACGCAAGGAAAACGGCCATGGGCGATCCCAAGGGTTTTATGACCACCCCCCGCGAGGAATGGCCCCGCCGGCCCGTCGAGGAGCGGGTGCGGGACTGGAACGAGGTCTATGTCCCGGGGGCGCTGCTGCCCATCATCAACAAACAGGCCGACCGCTGTATGGACTGCGGCATCCCGTTCTGCCACGAGGCCTGCCCGCTGGGCAATCTGATCCCGGAGTGGAACGATCTGGTCTCCCGCGACGACTGGCGGGCGGCGAGCGACCGGCTGCACGCCACCAACAACTTTCCTGAGTTCACGGGTCGGTTGTGCCCGGCGCCGTGCGAGGCGGGTTGTGTGCTCACCATCAACCAGCCGGCAGTCACGATCAAGAACGTCGAGTGCGCGATAGCCGACCGGGCCTGGGAAGAGGGTTTCGCACCGCCGCGGCCGCCGGAGCGGCTCAGCGGGCGGACGGTCGCGGTCATCGGGTCGGGGCCCACCGGACTTGCCGCGGCTCAGCAGCTGACCCGGGCGGGCCACACCGTGGCGGTGTACGAGAAGGACGACCGGCTCGGCGGGCTGATGCGGTACGGCATCCCGGAGTTCAAGATGGAGAAGCACCATCTGGAGCGGCGGCTGGAGCAGATGCGGGCCGAGGGGACCAAGTTCCGTACGTCGACGGTGATCGGGCGGGACATCGGGGCAGCGGAGTTGCGGGCGCGCTACGACGCCGTGGTGATCGCGACCGGGGCGACCGCGTGGCGTGAACTTCCCGTTCCGGGGCGGGAGTTGGCCGGTATCCATCAGGCCATGGAGTATCTGCCGCTGGCCAACCGGGTGTGCGAGGGGGATCTGGAGGTCTCCCCACTGTCCGCCGTCGGCAAGCATGCCGTGATCGTCGGTGGTGGTGACACGGGAGCGGACTGTCTCGGCACGGCCGTACGCGAGCGTGCCGCCTCCGTCACACAGCTGGACATCTACGCCCAGCCCGGCGCCGAGCGCGACGAGGACGCCGAGCCCTGGCCGACGTACCCGAAGCTCTACCGGCTGTCGGCCGCGCACGAGGAGGCCGGTGCTCTGCGGACCGCGCCGGCGGCGGACGCCGACGCCCGGTTGTTCGCGGCGTCGACGCTCCGCTTCACCGGTGACGCCGACGGACATGTGCGGTCGTTGCACCTCGTCGAGGTGGACGCGCAGCGGCGGCCGGTGCCGGGCACCGGGCGGGTACTCCCGGCCGACCTCGTGCTGCTGGCGCTCGGTTTCTCCGGGCCCGACCGGGCCGACGGCCTCATCGACCAGCTGGAACTGGTGTTGGAGCCGCGCGGCACGATCGCACGGGATGCCGGATTCGCGACCAACGTCCCGGGCGTGTTCGCCGCCGGGGACGCCGCGCGCGGGCAGTCGCTGATCGTGTGGGCGATCGCGGAGGGGCGGGCGGTGGCGGCGGCCGTCGACCGCCATCTGACGGGAAGTTCACAGCTGCCGGCGCCCATAGGGCCGTATGACCGGCCCATGAGGGTCTAGTGCCGCGGCACCAACTCGGCGCTGGACGCGCTGTGCGGGTGCCGCCGCCGCGGTGAACGGCGCCCAGAGCCCACCCGGCGCCCCGAGCCCGAAGCCCCGTCGTCCTCACCCCACAGCCCAGCCCTGGTCGGCAGCCCTACGGCTTGCGCCCCACCGCCCCATACCCGGGAATGACCCCGTCGTCCTGCCCCGGCACCGGCTCCCCCAGCTCGGGATGCCACTCGTGGACCACGGAGACTCCCGGTTCGACCAGCTCCAGTCCGTCGAAGAACCGGGCGAACTCGACGCGGGAGCGGAGTGCCAGGGTAACGCCCGCGGCCTTCAGTTTCGCGGTTGCCGCCGCCGACTCCTCCGGCGTGAAGTCGGCGGTGGCGTGGGTCATCATCAGGTAGCTGCCGGAGGGCAGTTCGGACAGCAGGCCGGCGACCAGCTCGTGCGCGCCGTCCTCGTCGGAGACGAAGTGCAGCAGCGCGACGAGGGAGAGCGCCACGGGCCGGCTCAGGTCCAGGATCTTCCTGGCCCCCTCGATGATGGTGGCCGGATCCCGCACGTCGGCCTGCAGATACTCGGTCACGCCCTCGGGCGTGCTGCGCAGCAGGGCCGCCGCGTGGGCCAGCACGATCGGGTCGTTGTCGCAGTAGACCACGCGCGCGTCGGGCGCGACGCCCTGGGCCACCTGGTGCAGGTTCGGCTCGGTCGGGATGCCGGTGCCGATGTCCAGGAACTGCCGTACGCCGTTCCCGGCCAGCCAGCGGGTGGCCCGGTGCATGAAGGCGCGGTTGACGCGCGCCATGACCGGCACGCGCGGGTCGAGGGCCAGCATCTGCTTGCCCATCTCCTCGTCGACCGGGTAGTTGTCCTTGCCGCCGAGGTACCAGTCGTACATGCGCGCGGGATGCGGCTTGCTGGTGTCGATCTGGATGGCGCCGGTGGGGTCCTGCCCGGTCATGAGCCACTCCGTAAGCGTCGAATGCGATAAGTGATCAATTCACTACTCAAATCGGTACTCTTCATCAGTCAGATCGCTTCAGGACAGCAGAAAGTCCGCCTCCCCCGCCTTCGCGCCCTTGATGAACGCGGTCATCTCGTCGGAGGTGTAGATCAGCGCCGGTCCGTCGGGGTCGGTGGACTGCCGGACCGCTATCCGGCCGTCGGCCAGTTTCATCGCCTCCAGGCAGTTGCCCCCGTTGCCGCCACTCCACGGCTTGTGCCAGCCCTCGCTGCCCAACTCCCGGGCGGGCATGCCGTTGTAGATCCGCTCGGTGCGGATCCGCGGCCTGGGCTGGGACGTGCTGCGATCCATTCACAACTCCTTGCGGAGATCCCTGAGGATCTCCTTCGTGCGATGTGCCGTAGCGGCCTGCGCCGCCATGCGGTCCATGACCTCGAGGTGGGTCGCCACCTCGGCGCGCGCGTCGAGATAGACGGCGCCGGTCAGGTACTCGCTGTAGACCATGTCCGGCAGTTCGGGCATGGCGAACCGGAACAGCACGAAGGGCCCGTACGTGCCGGGGTGCGGACCCGTGGCGAACGGGACGACCTGCAACGTCACGTTGGGCAGCTTCGTGGCCTCGAGCAGTTTGTCGATCTGCGCACGCATCACCTCCGGACCGCCGACCGGGCGCTGCAGCACGGTCTCGTCCATCACGACCCACAACCGGGGCGCGTTCTGGCGGGTGAGCAGTTCCTGGCGTTGCATACGCAGGTCGACATGGCGCTCGATGTCCTCGGGCCGGGTCTGGCCGACGGCGCCCGACCTCAGCACACCGCGCGCGTAGTCCTCGGTCTGCAGGAGGCCGGGCACGAAGTGGGGGTCGTAGCTGCGGATGAGGGCGGCGGCGCCCTCCAGGCTGACGTACATCGAGAACCAGCCGGGCAGGATGTCGTGGAACCGCTGCCACCAGCCGGGTTTGTTGGCCTCCTCGGCCAGCTCCACGAAGGCCTCGGACTCGTCGTCGGGGATGCCGTAGGCCTTGAGGAGCAGTTGGAGGTACGGGATCTTGAGGGCGACCTCGGCCGTCTCCATACGGCGGACGGTGGCGGGGGCGACGCGGAGAACGCGGGCGGCCTCCTCGCGCTTGAGGCCGGCGCGTTCCCGCAGGTCCTGCAGGCGTCGGCCGAGGACGACCTGGCCGACCGTCGGCGCGGACCGCGGTTCGCTCACGCTCCACCTCCACTCACGGGAACTGACGACACCTGGGCGCCCCCTGACAACCCTGGCGGCACCCCTGGCGCAAATCCTGCACAGCCCAGCGGCGCCATTCGAAGATCTATTCGAAGACCGAGGCCGACCTCCGCCGATCCCAACTGGCGCCGCGTCACATGCTGTTGCGAGCAGTGTGCCACGACCCTTCACCGCGTCACACGGCACTCTGCAATTTTCAGAGTGACACTTGCCAAGTGTTCACGCCGGGGCGATAGTGGCAAGCGTGATTCCGTCCGCGCCCTTAGGAACAGACGCCGCCGCAGGCCGCTTCGGCCTCGGTTCCGCTTCGGGAGCCGGCCCCCTCAGGGCGGCTGCCGAGCGCCGGTTCCGCTTCGAACTGGCCGCACATCCGGGTTCCCCCGCTCAGGCCAGACGCCTGACGCGTACCCGGCTGACCGGCTGGTCGGTGTGCGAGGACACCTGCGACACGGCCGCCCTGGTGGTGTCGGAGCTGGTCACCAACGCGATCATGCACACCGCGAGCGAGGTCGTCGTCTGCGAGTTGCACGACCGCGACGACGTGGTGCGCATAGCGGTGCGTGACGAGGGGTGCGCTCCGGGTGCTCCGCACCCGTCCCCGCGCCGGCCCGAGGAGGAGCATGGGAGGGGACTGCTCCTCGTCGACGCCCTGTCGCACTCCTGGGGCGCCCAGGAGCACGGCCCCGGGCTGATGGTCTGGGCAGAGCTGCCGCGCCAGGCCGACGCCCCCCGCGACGATCTCGGCTGGGGCGCCCGCCCCAAGCCGGGCCCGTCCGGCGGCTCGGACGAGGAGGGCGAGGCGCACCGGGGGGCGCCGGACGCGACGCACCGCGAAACGGGGGCCGAATGGGTCTGACGGCTGCCTCCGGCGGCGGACAGGTGCTCAGTCTGGACACCCTGGTCCGTCTGGGTCGCGGGCTGCGCACCCCGGACACGCCCCGGCGGCTGTCCGTGCCGGACGGTATGACGGCCCCGCTGGGATGCGACGCGGTGGCGGTGCCCGCCCGCTTCGGACCCCTCGTACTGCCCCGGCTGCCCCGCGTGGGATGCATCTACGCGGATGAGGCGCACTGGTGGTGGCTGGTCCCGTCGGACTCCGACTACGCCCTGGAGTGGCCCGCCCCCGCGCGGTACGCCACCGGCGCGCTCGTCCCGGAGACCCCGCGCCTCATCCACCGCCCGGAGGGCACGTTCCCCTACACGCCGCCGATCCCGCTCTATCTGGCGCTGTGCCGGATCATGGGCACGACGCCGACGTGGTCACGGGCGGTCAGCGTCTGAGGCGCAAGGCCGGGCCCTGAGTCCTTAAGGCGGCCCGGCCCGACTCACTCCACGCCGTCGCCACCCCGGACGATCACCAGGAACGTGTCCGTCGCGAGGTCCATGACGACCTCGGCGGGCAGGCCCTCCATCCGGCGCGCCTGCGCGAACTCCTCCGCCGGCCACGATCCCCGCGGCCCGCCTGCGGGAAAGCGCTCGAGCACCCTTCGCCCGTTCACCATCTCGCACCTCCAGTAAGCGTCGTACTTGTTGGAGTTAACGCCTTCCAGAGGTGAATGGCCTCGCGAAGTGACGAGACTGAGACGTACTTGACACGCGTTCAACTTGGATGGTGAGAAGCATCTCGCCACTCCGGGGTTTCGGCGACGCTCCGTGTCGCTCCCCGTACTCGTCGAGTCAGGATCAGGTGTCGTACTCCTGGATCCGCTCACCGTGGCTCCGGTCCAGGAGTGCCGGCATACGCTCCCCCAGCTGCCGTACGACGGCGGGCACATCCAGCGTCAGCAGCTCGCGGTCGCGCATGAGGATCCGTCCGTCGACGATCGTGGTGCGCACGTCGGCGGAGCGGGCGCTGTGCACCAGGGTCGCGGCGAGGTCGTGCACGGGCTGGGTGTGCGGGCCGGTGAGGTCGACGAGGATGATGTCGGCGCGGCGGCCGGGTGCGATGCTGCCGATGTCCTGGCCCAGCCCGACGGCCCGCGCGCTCTGGAGGGTTGCGTGATGCAGGGCTTGACGGGCGGTCAGCCATCGCGGGTCACCCTCGGTCGACTTCTGGATGAGGGCGGTGAGCGCCATCGACTCCCATACGTCGAGGGAGTTGTTGGAGGCGGCGCCGTCCGTGGCGAGGCCGACGGGGATGCCGATGTCGTACAGCGCGCGTACCGGTGTGGTGGTGGGCCAGGCGAACTTGAGATAGCCGCGCGGTGCGCAAGCGACGGCGACACGTCCCGTGGCTCGCTGAAGGACGGGCAGGTCACGGTCGAGGATGCCGGTGCCGTGGGCGATGAGCACGTCGGTGTCGAGGAGCCCGGCGGCTTCGAGGACCTCGATGGGCGTACGGCCGTGGCGGGCGAGGCTGGTGGCGGCCTGGTCGCGGTTCTCGGAGGCGTGGATGTGGACGGGCAGGCTGTGTGCACGGGCGAGCGCGGCGGTGGCGGCGAGGTCGGCGTCGTCGACGGTGTAGGGGGCGTGCGGGGCGAGGGTGGTGGTGATACGACCGTCGGCGGCGCCGCGGTGCCGCAGCGCGAACTCCAGGGACTTCTCCCGCCCTTGAGCGCCCTGTGAGGAGAAGTAGGCCTCACCGAGATGAGCCCGCATGCCGCACTCCTCGACCACGGCGGCGACCGCGTCCATGGCGAAGTAGTGGTCGGCGAAGCAGGTGACGCCACCACGGATCATCTCGGCGCAGGCGAGCCGAGCACCCAACTCCACGTCCTTCTCGGTGAGGTTGGACTCGATGGGCCACACGACGTCGTTGAACCACTCCTCGGTCGGCAGGTCCTCGGCGACACCGCGCAGCGCGACCATCGGGGCGTGCGTATGGCAGTTGACGAGGCCGGGCATGGCGACCTGCCCGCGGGCGTCGAGGCGTTCGCGTGCCGCCAGGCCCTCGGCATCGGCGGCGCCGATGACAGCCTCGACGACTCGGTCCCGTACGACGATGGCGGCGTCCTCCTCGAACCCGATCCGCTCGTGATCGTCGTGCACGAGGACGGTGCATCCGGTGATGATGAGATCAGCTTCCGCGGGAGAAGGCGTCATGGGGCCAACGTACGACGGTGCCGTGCCGTGACGTCAGCCCCACCGCGCATCCCGTCGCGCCCGTCTCGCCGGGCGGTCACCCTGGCCTCGCACAGCCCGCACCGGCTCCCCCGGGCCCGGGGAGCCGGCCGGGAACAGCCCTCCTGAGCCGACCACGCCCTACACGGCGAGGGGCAGATCGGGCAGGCGTAGCCCCACGCGATCACGCCGCTCGGCGAGTTCGTCGAGGAGCTCGGTGAGCCGCTCGGTGTGCCGGGGAGTGAGCCGGCCGGAGTCGTCGAGGTGGACGGCGCACGCGGTGGTCGTGTCGACGAGCCGTTCGAGGACGGCGACGATCTCCTCCGCGCCTTCCGAGTGCCGGGCGAGCGCGGGGAGTTCGGCGGCCGCGAGCGCGATGGCGGTACGGGCCTCGGCGAGGGCCCGGTAGGCCTCGCGGCGGAGGGTCCAGCGGACGGCGCGGGTGTCGGAGTCGGGGTCGGTCTCGTGCAGAACGTGGGCGAGGTACGCCTGAGCCGCGCCGCCCGCCGCAGCGAGCCGGGCCCGCACACCCCCACCCCGCTGCCCCGGCATCGGCAGATGTCCGACGATCAGCACGATCGCGCAGGCCAGCAGCGTCTCCCCGATCCGGCTGACGGAGGCCTGCGGCTCGCCGCCCACCATCACCAGGGCGAGCACAAGGACGGTCACGACGGCGGTCTGCGCGGCGAAGTGCCGCGTGGCCACGGGAATGAGCGCACCACTGACGGCGACGAGCGCGATGAGCCCTTCGGGACGGGGCAGCACGGCGGCGAACCCGGCGAAGACGAGAGCACCGAGGACGGTCCCGGCGGCCCGGCACAGCACCCGCGAAACGAGCGGCCCGAGATCGGGCTTGACGAGGAAGACGACGGTGGCGGGCAGCCAGTACCAGTGCTCGTGCTGCCCGTGCCACTGGGCGTGGTGCAGAGCCTGGGCGACAGCCGCGCCGGCCCCGAAACAGAGGCCGACACGCAGCCCGTACTCCCGCCCACCGACCCCGAAAACGGTGCGGAGCAGATCCCCGGCCGTACGCCTCCGGGAGTGCAGGTCGGCCCCCGTGCCCCGGTCGAAGGCCTCGGCGGCGTGCAGCAGGGCGTTGTCGAGGGCGCGCAGGGCAGGCGCGTTCCGGTGGGGCGCGGGCAGCGGCCCGGTGTGCGTGTTGCCGCGTACGGCGGCGGCGAGCCGCCGGGGCCCCTCGGAGGCCCGCTCGGAGACGGCCTCCCCCGCCCACGCGAGCGCGGTGGCGGCCTCGGCGAGCGGAAGGGCAGCGGCATACTGCGCATGCAGCCGCCGCTCGGCCGCGGAACTGGCGTACCGCCGCAGCCGGGGCCCGGCGAGGGCGTCCTGCGCATGATCGAGGGTGGCGGTGAGAGCGGCCCGGCGGGCGGTGGCGTGCGCGGTACCGACGGCGTCGAGAAGCCCGGCGACGGCGTCGTACACGTCGGCCACCGCCTCCCGCTCCCCGTCGAACCGGAAGTCCCCGGCGATCGCCCCGGGGGTCGGCAGCACCAGCCGCAGCCCGAGCAGCCACCCGGCCCCCGCTAGATAGGCGAGAGCCCGCTGCCACCCTTCCTCCGGCAACGGCATCCCGGCCCCGATGGCAGCGGCGACGAGCAGCTGGGTCCCGGCCCCGGAGGCAACGGGCCCCACGGCACTCATGCCGCCGGCGACCAGCCCGACAAGGGTGAGGAGAACGCTCAACGCCACGGCCCCGACATGGTCCCCCGCATACGTCCCGACGAGCATCCCACCGGCGCCCGCGAGCGCGGGCACCCCGAGCCGCCTGACGGAGGCCCGCCGGCTGCCGGGGCGGTCGTTGATGCCGGCGAGCATGGCGGCGATGGCGGCCACCACGCCGAGGGAGGTGCGGTCGGCAAGCACGGCAACAAGCAGCAACGGCCCGCTGGACAGGGCGCCGCGCACGACCGCGGGCCAGGGCACGGGGCCCCGCTGGGTGCGGAGGGCGTGGGCGAGCCAGGGCGGAAGGTGCAACGCGGGGGCGGGGCGGGACACGGGGCTCCTGTCGGGACGAGGGCGGGGGTGGTGCCTTCGGGCGACGGTGGCCGGGCGATGGGTGGGACCCAGTGGGACCCACCGTAGCTCGGGGATCTGGAGAAAATGGAGCGCAATGATTTCCCCGAGGTGACACTTGACCTGGATGCCGTGTTCTTTATGTACGCAATCCGGCATGACAGGGCCCCGCGACGGACAGCGCGGTCACGAGGCACTGCAAGGGTCACGCCTGGCGGGCAGCGAAGTCGACGAACTCGCTCAGCGACTCCCCCACGTCCCCGGCCGCGACTTCCACCTCCGCCTCGCCTTCGGCGAAACCGAGGGAGTCATCCGCGTCGAGGTCACCGACACCCGCGGCGAGAAACTCCCCGCCCCGAACGCCCCGGAGTTTCTTCTACCGCACCGCCGCTGAAAGCCCGGCAACCTTTCCGGCCCCGGTGACCACTGATGAGTCGGAAGCCGTGTTCTCCTGAACCACGTAAGGACTCATCCGTGGCATCCCCTTCCCACCGCCGTCCGCTCCGCAAGCGTCGACGCACCGCCCTCGTCTCCACTGTCGCCGTGGCGGCCACCGTGCTCGTCGTCTCGCTGGTCGTGGCCCTCCGCCCCGACCGGGATGCCAATACCGTGCAGGCCACGGCCACGCCCGTCGCCGGCACCCAGGTGAGCGCCTCGCCGACGAAGCCGAAGCCGACGCCGAAACCGAAGCCGAGGCCGTCCACGACGTCCCCGAACCCGACGCCCGCCACGACCACCCCGTCGGCGCGGCCGTCACCCAGGAGCACCCCCGAACCCGCCCCACGCCCGGCTTCCGGCACGGCACCACTGGCGGGACGGATTCAGCCCGAGGTCACCTACCAGGGAGCCGCCACCCACTACGACGCCGGAGACGGCGACGGCGCCTGCCTGTACGGCCCGAGCCCCGACCTCATGGTCGCGGCGATGAACCACACGGACTACGAGTCGTCCAAGGCGTGCGGGGCGTATGTGCTGGTCCGTGCGGCCGGCGGTGCCTCCGTAACGGTCCGGATCACCAACGAATGCCCGCTGCCCTGCGCACCCGGGCAACTCGACCTCAGCAAACAGGCCTTCGCGGAACTCGCCGGTCTCTCCGCCGGCCGGATCCCGATCACCTGGAGCCTGCTGAGTCCCAGCACGTCCGACACGGTCTCGATCCGGTACAAGACCGGGTCCAGCCGCCACTGGTGCGGCATCCAGGCGATCGGCCACCGCAATCCGCTGGCCCGGCTGGAGGTCGGCGTCGGCAGCGGCTGGCGTCAGCTCTCCCGTACGGACTACAACTACTTCCTCTCCGCCGACGGCACCGGCTGCGGCGGCCCGCTGAGGCTCACCGACATCTACGGAGAACAACTGACCGTCAACGGCGTCGCCATACGCCCGGACGCCGTACAGCCGACCGGGGTCCAGTTCACCCAGCACTGATCAGTGGACGATGGACACGATCCGACATGCAGCTTCGGCCAGTCGACGCTCCCCCTGGACGCGGGCTCGGCCAAGGGCGGTGCCGGGATCGATGCCGCGCGTGCACAGGCGCCAGGCGGTCTCTGTGTCCAGGACTACCGAGGCGGTCGGCCTGCCGCTGGGCGGTACGGCCAGTGACCAGCGGTCCGCGGTGGCGGTGGCGGTCCACCTGCCACCGGCCGGCCCCTCGGCGATCACTTCGATTTGGGCCCCGACCGGTGCTGCCGTATGC
The DNA here is from genome assembly GCF_042731325.1 of Streptomyces sp. NPDC059866. Classification (NCBI taxonomy): domain Bacteria; kingdom Bacillati; phylum Actinomycetota; class Actinomycetes; order Kitasatosporales; family Streptomycetaceae; genus Streptomyces; species Streptomyces sp. NPDC059866. Next base: position 244,006 of record NZ_JBHWJT010000001.1, read on the forward strand.
CGCAGGGTGTGGGGGAGGGCCCGCATGAAGGTGTCCAGGACGGTGGACAGGGCATGTGGTTCCGGGTCGGTGTCACGGCCGACGGCATGGCGGATCTGCTGCCGGTGGGTCCAGTACTCGGTGAACTCCCGGGCGATGTCCAGCCATCCTGGCGCCGGGTCGACTCCTGCCCACGACACCCCCAGGGCGGGCGCTTCGAGGTCAGCGGTGGCGAATCGGTCGGCGAGCCGGGACCCGGCCGTGTCCAGGGCATCGATGAGCGAGGCAGGGCTGTCATCGGCGCGGAGGTCGACCCATTCCTGATTGGTGCGGTGGATGAATGCCTCCAGCGTCTCCCCAGGTTTGAAGACACGCTCGTATCCTCCTGGGGTGCGGCCCAGGCGGCCGCAGTAGTCGCCGAGAACGTGGGCGGCGAGGTCATGCACAGTCCAGCGCGGGAGTGCCGTCCTGCTCCAGTCAGCGGGCCACAGACCGCGCAGGGTGTCGAGCAACGCCTGCAGCTCAGAACCGAACAACGGGCGGGCGTCGACCGGGTCGCCCAACCAGGAAGTGGTCATCGGCGGGCCACCTCCACGGCCCGGCCGAGGAGCATCTCGGCCTCGGTGACCGACCGGGCGAGCGCCTCCGGATCGCGCGTCAGATTCCCCACCAGTACGTCGACTTCCTGCAGCCCGGCCCGCTCGACGAGGCCCTTCTCGTTGGTGACCCATTCCCCGCGCGCCGCCAGCACCGCATGTGCCGTCTGCGTCGCGGCCAGGGCGATCGCGCCCGCGATCTGGGTGAGGGCGCCCTTGGGGGCGTGTCCCGCCTTCGCGTACGCGAGGGTGGCCGCGGCCACGCCGTACCACCGTGCCGGGGCGTTCTCGCGCAGCGCCGACGGATAGGCTGCGGGGCGCGGCAGCTCGCCCCGCAACACCTTGTTGACAGCGAGTTCGGCGACGAGCAGGTACGTCGGGATGCCCGCCAGGTGGAACATCAGCGGTTCGACACGGAAGCGTCCCGCCTCTGCCTCCGCCAACTCGTGCTCAACGACGTCGAGATCCCGATAGTGGACGTCCACGCGCCTGCCCTCGATCGTCAGCCAGGCGCCGCCGTTGAATACGCCGCCGCCCCAAGCCCCGATCTCGGTGACCTCGCCCTCCCAGCCAACCGCACGCAGGTCGGCGGGGGCGAAGGGGCCGCGGTAGTAGATGGCCAGGTCCCAGTCGCTGTCGGGGCGTTCCGTGCCTTGGGCGCGGGAGCCGCCGAGGGTTACCGCCCGGACCGTGGGGAGAGTGGCCAGGCGGTCGGCGGTGGTGTTGAGGAAGGTGGCGTCGTCACGGGAGGACATGGGTGCAGCGTATGCAGCTGTGTGCCATGGCTCCACGCGATTACGCAGTCGCCGCCCGCCCCGGGACCCTGGGCCTCACCCCCTCGCCGCCGCTTTGAAGTCCGCCCCTGAAGTGGATCAACGACTCAGCGAGGTCAGTGCCTCGCGCAGGCTTCCCGCCCCCGGAGGGGTCCTGACGGTTCCGGCGGTTGAGTACGGCCCTGACCGCCGACGGTTGACCCTGATGGCCTGACGTCTCGCGCCGGCCGCCGGAGGCGCCGCGAGGGCGATTGTCAGTGGTGCGCGTTATCAATGAACTCGTCACTCAGCGTAACGATGACGGGGGAAGCAGTGATGACGCACGAGAAGGATCACAAGGGTCAAGAGGCCCACGCCGGCCAAGACCAGCAGCCGACCCGCACCTACCTGTCCGTCGCGGGGCTACGGGCTCGCGGCTGGACTCCCGGCATGGTGCGGCAACTGCTCGGCGAACCCGATCAACTGCGCACCAATCCGTACTTCCGCTCCGCCCCGCAGACCCGCCTCTACCGCACCGAGCGCGTCGAAGCCGCGGAGCGGAGTGAGGAGTTCCGGTCCGCTTCGGCCGCTGCCGCGCGACGGTCCGCCGCGGCGCGGGCTGCCGCTCTGCGCAGGCGGCGGGAGGTGTTGGCGCGGATCGCGGCGGAACCCGTCGATGTGCCGCGGCTCGCCCCGCACACGCTGGCAACGCTGGCGGTCGAGCACCGCAATCGCCGGGACGAGGAGCGGGCGTTGTGGCGATGGGGGCACGTGGCGGATCCGGCCACGGTGGAGAGCGCCGAGCCCGGCGCGCTCGATCGCTGGAAGGTCAACTACCTGCGCCATCGGCTGACTCGCTACGACGAGATCCTCGACGAGTTGTTCGGGCGCATCGGACGCGCGGCTGCGGAGGACCTGCTGCGACGCAGGGTCTACGCGGCCATCTCCAAGGCGTACCCGGACCTTGCACAGGAGTGCGAACGCCAGCTGCGTGAACGGGAGTGCGGTCCATCGCCCGGATGACATTCCCGGGTGAAGCTCCGAGGACGCAGGGCCGACCGTCGGACACGTCCCTACGCTCCGGGCCCATGAAGGATGATCAAGTCGCCCGCCTGCACGAACGCCTCGCGGCCCGCGCCGAGTTGTGTCCTGTCGCCTTCGGCGAAGGCCGTCGGTTCGGGCTCTGGGACCTCGCCTCACTCGCCGAAGGCGCCCTCGGCGGTGTGTCGACCCCGAGTCGCTCACCGTCTCGAGCGAGAAGCGGTGGCGGCTCCGGCTGGGCTCGGACGGGCGTGAGCACAGGCACGACGACGACTTCCGCAGGAGGTACTGGATCTGCTCGCCGGGCGGCGGGCCCATGGGGACCATCGCCGTCGACACCTGGCCCGTGGGCGTGGGCGCGGTGCGCATCTCGTCGCTGTACGTCCATCCCGTCGCCCGCCGGCAAGGACTCGCCTCGGCCGCGCTGGACATGGTGTACGACGCCTGCCGCGCCGAAGGGCTGCACGGGTTCCGTCTGGACACGTACTGGACCTGGCAGCCGACCGTCCGCTACTACCTCGGCCGAGGGCTGTGGGTCACCTCGTGGAAGCATGCGCTGGGGCTCGCCCGGCTGTCGTATCTGCCTCGGTACGAGGTCCGGGAGAACGAGGAGGGTGAGGTGACGTTCCTGGTGGCCGACGCCGAGGGGAAGTTGGTCCCGCTCCTCGTCGCCGGAAGCGACGGCGGGCGGCTGCGCCTGCGGGAGACGGAACGGTACCGGCGTATGAGGGAAGAGCGTGATGCCGTACGGGTGTATGCGCGCTCGACTCTGGCATTGCATCTGGCCGTGCGCGGGCGGCCGTTGGTGCGCGGGGAGGAGGAACGGGCCAAGGCCCACTGGTCGTGTGACATCGGGGAGCCGGAGGGGCTGGCGTACAAGATCGGCGTCTTCGAGCGGGTGGCGCGGGAAGGGGGATGGCGGGTGGAGAGTCCGTACGGCGGTCTTTCGGCCGTGTGACGCGGGCGCGCGGAAATTCGGGTGCGGGCCCGGCCGAGAGCTCGGATGATCGGCAGGTTGACCGTCCCCCCGCACATGGAGCCGCCGTGATCCAGCGCGTCACCGTCCCCAGCCTCTTCCCTCCGCCCACCTACTCCCACGCCTCCGTCGTCGAGGCCGGCACGAAGCTCGCGTTTCTCGCGGGGGCCGTGCCGCTCGACGCCGAGGGGAAGCTGGTCTCAGAAGGGGATCCCGTGCGGCAGGCCGAGCAGGTGATCGCGAATCTGAAGGAGCAACTGCTTGCCGTCGGCAGCGACTTGGCGCATGTCGTGTCGACCGACGTGTACGTCGTGAGCAGTGAGCCCGCGGCGCTGTCCGCCGTATGGGACGTGGTCGAGGCGTCGGGGCTCAGTACGGGCCCGCACTCGTCCACGCTCATCGGTGTGGCCTGCCTCGGGTACACCGGGCAGCTGGTCGAGATCACGGCGACGGCCGTCGTCCCGGAGGGGGCCGGCTCATGAGTTCCGTCGTTCTCCGCCGGGCCGCCGCCCCCGATGCCGCCGCCGTGGCGGACGTCTGGCTGCGGTCCTACAGCGCCGCGCTGCCCACCGTGCGGCGGGCCCACTCCGACGACGAGGTCCGCGCCCACATCCGGGATGTCGTGGTGCCACGGGGCACGACCTGGGTCGCGGAGACAACCGGCGAGAGCCCAGCTGCGGTGGTCGGCATGATGACCCTCGACGGTGAGGAGGTGAACGCCCTGTATCTCGACCCCGGTTGGCGAGGGCGGGGCATCGGGGACCGTTTCGTCGCGCTGGCCAAGGAGCTCAGCCCCACCGGCCTCGCCCTGTGGGCCTTCCAGGTCAACCACCCCGCACAGCGCTTCTACGAACGTCACGGCTTCGTCGAGGTGAACCGCACCGACGGCAGCGGCAACGAGGAGCGGGAGCCTGATGTGAGGTACGCCTGGCGGCCATGAGCCGGTCACTCCGACGGTGCCCCCGCCCCCTCCTCTTCGGCAGCGGCTTCGCACAACTCCCCGCCTTGCTGGTCGTCAGCCCTGGCCCAACCCGCGACTCCGCGAGCTCACCGCCGCCCCGACCCTGCCGCGTACTTGTCCGTCGCCGCCACCAACACCTCCGTCATCCCAGGCGCACCCGCGTTGTGCCCGACCTCGTCGACCACCACCAGCTCGCTGTCCGGCCAGGCGTGGTGCAGCCGCCAGACGATGCCGAGCAGGTTGCCGAAGTCGAGGCCGCCCTGGACGAGGGTGCCGGGGATGCCCTTCAGCAGATGGGCCTCGCGCAGGACGACCTCGTCGTCGACGCCCTCGCCCAGCAGGTGGTCGTTGCCCCAGTAGTGCGTGACCGTGCGGGCGAAGCCCATGCGGAACGCCGGGTCCTCGTAGCGTTCCACGGATCGCGGCGGCGCTGGGATGATCGCCGTCTCCCAGTCGGTCCAGGCACGCGCCGCCCGCTCCCGCACCGCCGGATCGGGGGACTCCAGCAGCCGGTTGTACGCGGCGGCGAGGTTTCCGTCGCGTTCGGCCACGGGCAGTTCGCCCACGAAGCGTTCGAAGGCCTCCGGGAAGATCCGGCCAAGCCCCCTGGTCATCAGGGCCACTTCGGCGTTCGAGCCGGTCGCGACACCGGTCAGCACCAGCTCGGACACCGCACCGGGGTGCGTCTGCGCGTACCGCAGTCCGAGCACCGACCCCCATGACACGCCCCAGACCAGCCACCGCTCGATCCCGAGGTGGCGCCGCAGCAGCTCCAGGTCGGCGATGATGTGCGGCGTCGTATTGACGCTCATGTCGGTGTCGTACGCGCTCGCCGGCGGCGTCGAACGCCCGCAGCCGCGCTGGTCGAGCAGCACGATGCGGTAGGCGGCCGGGTCGAAGTAGCGCCGGAAGCTCGGAGAGCAGCCGGAGCCGGGCCCGCCGTGCAGCATCACCGCGGGCTTGCCGTCCGGGTTGCCGCAGGTCTCCCAGTAGATGCGGTTGTCGTCACCGACGTCGAGCATGCCGTGGTCGTACGGTTCGATCTCCGGATAGAGGCCCATCGGGGCACCGTAACGTCGCTACGGCGGCCCTGTCCCGTCAGTTTCGCGCCGCCAGGCCCGCCGTACGCGCCGCTCCACGCAGCACGTCCCGCAGCATCTGAGGAGTGAGGCGCCCGGTGAAGGTGTTGCGCTGGCTGACGTGGAAGCAGCCGAAGAGGTCCAGTCCGTCGAGGGTCACCCGCGCGCCGTGCGCGAAGGCCGGCCGGGGCCGCGGCACCGTCCAGCCCGCCTCCGCGAACGCCGGGAGCGCGGCCTGCCAGCCGAAGGCGCCGAGCACGACCACCGCCCGCAGGGTGGGGCGCAGCAGGTGCAGTTCCTGTACGAGCCAGGGGCGGCAGGTGTCGCGTTCCTCGGGGGTGGGTTTGTTGGCGGGCGGGGCGCAGTGGACGGGGGCGGTGACGCGTACGCCGTAGAGCTCCAGGCCGTCGTCGGCGGTGCGGGAGGTGGGCTGTGAGGCCAGGCCCACGTCGTACAACGCCTCGTACAGCACGTCCCCGGACCGGTCGCCGGTGAACATCCGGCCGGTGCGGTTGCCGCCGTGCGCGGCCGGGGCCAGGCCGACGATCAGCAGCCGGGCGTCCGCCGGGCCGAAGCCCGGGACGGGCCGCCCCCAGTACGTCCAGTCGGCGAAGGCGGCGCGCTTGGTACGGGCCACCTCCTCACGCCAGGCAACCAGCCGCGGGCACGCCCGGCAGCCCGCGATCCGCTGGTCGAGGGCGCAGAGGCTGCCGGTGTCCATGGGTCCACGGTAGATCCGGGTGTGCCGGGCGGTCAGCCCAGCTTGCGGCAGTACAACGCATCCGGCGTCCGTGCCGACCCCACCCGGCCCGTGTACGCGATCCCGGCCGCGTACTCGTCGTCCGCGCACTGCCCCTTGTAGTGACCCTGCGCGAAGTCCCCGCCCTTGGGGGCCGAGCCCCTGTTGTCGCCCCGGTCGAACCAGACCGTACGGCCGCTCGTGCCCAGCCTGCCGGGCGGTACGGACGCACACAGGGCGGCGGAGACGGCGGCGCCGCGGATGCTGTACCCGGTCAGGAACCGACCGTCGGCGCACTGCAGCTTGGTGTAGCCGGACGCCCAGTCCTGGCCGGGTCTGACGTGCCGCTCGTCGACGACTGCTTCGTGTCCGCCGGCCGGGTCCCACAGGGCACCGGCGGACACGTCCGTGCACAGGCCGCGGTTGCCGGTGTGGCTGAGGCCGAGGAGGCGCTGCCCGTCGGGGCAGACGGCCTTGCGGGCGCCGGAGTCCCAGTCGGGGAGCGCGCGCATCCGTCGCGACTGGACGAAGTCGCCGTGGTCGGGGCTGAGCATCGACCACTCCGTCGCGGGGGCGACGTGACCGGTGCGGCCCTGGGCCCCGATCAGCCGGGTCCAGGCGGCGGCCCGCCAGTCGTCGCCGTCATACAGGCCCATACGGTTGCCTGCGGAGTCCCAGTGCAGCAGGGCCCAGCCGTTGCCCTTGCGGTCCTCGTGCCAGCCGACGAGCGGCCAGTACGCGAAGTCGGCGTCGGTACGGATCAGGTGGTCGACGAAGTTCTCGAACCAGGCTCGCTGTTTCACACCGGTCTCGTCCCGGCCGCCGATGCCGAACTCGCTGATCCAGACGGGGGCGGTGAAGTGCTGGTCCTGTTCGGCGGTCACGAACGAGGCCTGGCGGTTCAGTACCTCGATCAGTTCGGCGGGGCTCAGGTCGCGGTAGCGGGGGTCACTGGTCTCCCCCGTTCCGGTCGCTCCGCTGTGGTTCGGGCCGGTGTAGTCGTAGAAGTGGGCGGAGTACACGAGCTTGCCGGAGTCGACGAGGGTGTGCGAGAGGCGGCGTACGGGCTCCAGGGTGGGGCGTTCGTGCGCGAAGCCGTCGACGGGGATGCCCGTCCAGTTGATGCCCTCGACGATGATCAGGAGGCCGGGATTCGCCTCCGTCAGGATGCGGTCGCCGACGCGCTGCGAGGCGGCGAACCAGTCGTGGTTGTCGCCGATCCCCCAGTTGGGGTCGTCCCAGACATTGCGACGCACCTCGTTGTAGAGGTCGGCGCCGACCACGCGCTGGTTGTCCTTGTAGCGGCGGGCCATGAACAGCCAGTCGTTCTCCCATGTCCCGGTGGACTGGCTCGCGTTCCAGCGCTCGTTGCCGTCGACTCCGCAGCACCAGCGGGTGGTGTTGGTGTGGTTGTTGAGGATCACCGCGAGTCCGGCGGCGGTGAGCTCACGGACCACGACGTCGTACACCTCGAGCGGGGTCCTGCCGCGCAGGGAGGGGTTGGCGGCGACGGAATCGTCGGTGACGGGACGGCTGTCGTGGATCATCTCGTTGGAGAAGGGCAGCCGGATGCTGTTGATCCCGAGCTCCTGGAAACCGGCGATGATCTCGGCCATGGGGGCGCGGTCCAGGCCGAGCGGTATCCGGCCGGAGTTCTCGCCGGCGTGGTGGTTGGCGTCCTCGTCCGCGCTTCCCGAACCGTTCCAGGTGCCGCTCGCTCCGTGCCAGTTGCCTGAGCGCAGCTTGAAACGGTCACCGTCGGCGTCGACGATCCAGCGGCCCCGGGTGCTGAGCGGGGGCGTCCAGTCCCCGGCGGCGGCATCGGCCGCGGGTTGGGCGGCGGACTCGGGTTCCTCGGCTGCGCGGGGGGCCTGTGTGGTCGCGGTCTCCTGCGCGACCGCGGGGAAAGGCGCCATCAGGAGTACGGCGGCCAGTGTGGCTCTGACGAGGGATCCGCGCACGGTCACCATCCGAGGACTACGTTGTCATGGCGGCGTCATCATGGTGGATGCCGGGCCATTGGTCCAGACGTACGCCTTGACCGGCGGCAAAAGGCATTCGGACGCGACCGACCCGGAGGGCTAAGGTCGAGACATGGGCTCGGAGCGCACCGGCAGGGACAGAAGTGGCGGCAACGGCCGGAAGGGCACGCATGCCCAGGCCGGTGGAGATCCGCAGACCGGCACGGACACGACGGTCGACCTGGCCCCGCAAGCTGAAGAACCCGAGGGACTGGGTCCGAAGGCCGAAGAACCAGAAGAACCAAAGGCCATGGATCCAGAACCAAAGGCCATGGATCCGAAGATCGCCGCCGCCGTGGCAGCCGCCGAGGCGGCCGGACCGGCGAACGGCGAGACCGTCCGCATCGACAGCTGGATCTGGTCCGTACGGCTGGTCAAGACCCGTTCCCAGGGCGCCACGGCCTGCCGGGGCGGCCATGTGCGCGTGAACGGCGAGCGGGTCAAGCCCGCGCATTCCGTCCGCGTCGGCGACGAGGTGCGTCTGCGGCAGGAGAACCGGGAGCGGATCGTCGTCGTCAAGCGACTGATCCGCAAGCGGGTCGGCGCCCCGGTGGCCGTCCAGTGCTACATCGACAACAGCCCGCCGCCCCCGCCCCGCGAGGCCGTCGCCCCCGCCGGCATCCGCGACCGAGGCACCGGCCGGCCGACCAAGCGGGACCGCCGCGAACTGGAACGCCTACGCGCCCTGGGCGGCCTCGGCGGTCCGGGCGGCTTCAGCGGTCCAGGGACCCCTGGCGGCCGGGGGCGGACGGAAGGCCGTGCCGGAGGACGATGACCGGTCGCCCACTGGACGACCGGCCACCGCCCCGAGGACCTCCCCGGGTGGGGCTCACCGAGTGTCGCCCGCGTCGACCCGTGCGCGCCGTCGGCACGACCGTCCGTGGCCGGAACACTCACCCCCGTCGAAGCACCACCCGCAGCAACTCCCCGTTCTGCCGCCGCCGCGCCCAGGCGATCAGGGTGAGCGGCACGAGCAGGATCAGGGGTGTCGCCGCATACTCGCCGTCGAAGACGGTGAGCTGGACGATGAACGCGCCCACCATCAGCCCGCTCAGCCCGATCGCCGCGACGGACTGCAGCAGCGGCAGCAACAGGCCGACTGCACCGGCCAGTTCAAGCGCACCGATGCTGTACATCCCGACGCTGCCCCAGCCCATGTCGTCGAAGATCTCGGCGGCCGAAGAGTGGCCGATCAGCTTGGGGAGGGCGCTCGCGGTCGCGAAGAAGAGCGCGAGCACGACCTGGAGAGAACGCAGGGCGATACGGGCGCGACGCCCCCGCGCGGTCTCGGACTCGGCGACGACGATGCCGGACGAGGCGACGGAGGCTGCGGAAGCGGTGGACTCGGACATGAGGGTCTCCTGGGGCAGGTGAAGCGGTCCGTGATGCTGTCACCTGGATAGACCCGCCCGCGCTTCGGAACTCATCGCATCCGAGGGAGATCCCTGCGTGCCCTCCCCGCAGCCGCCCCGGCCATCAGCCCGCCGCGACCGCCCTCACCCATATCCGGTCCTCCGTCAGGTACTCGTCCACTCTCAGCCCCGCCTCCGCCAGCGCCTCCTCGAACTCCTCCTTCGTCAGCGGCCGGGCCCGGAACGTCTGGGTCCAGGTCGCGTCGGGGAACTCGTACTCCGCGCGGACCGAGTTCGTGCCGTCCCCGAGCGGTTCCGACGACACGATCCGCAGGGTGAAGCCGGAGGCATCGACCCGCTCGCGCGGTATGTTCGTGTGGTAGTCCTCGCCCTCCCGCTGGATCAGCACGCAGCCGCCGTCCGCCAGGTGGCGGACGCAGGTCCGCAGCAGGCTGTGCCGCACCTCCACGTCCCCCGTGTGCACCAGGAACGATGCGAGCAGGACCGCGTCGAACCTCTCGCCCAGGTCGAGTTCCTCGATCGGGCTGCATATCGTGCGGGCACCGCGGACGCGTACGAGCATGTCGGGAGACTCGTCCACCGCGGTGATCGCGTAGCCGCGCTCCAGCAGCGGGTGCGTCATGCGGCCCACCCCGCAGCCGAGTTCCAGGATGTGCGCGCCCGGGGGTACGGCCGCGGCGATGATGTCCGGCTCGGTGCCGACGGGCAGCCGTGAGTAGAGCTCGACTGCGCAGCCGTCCGGGGTGATGGCTCCGGGGCCCGTCCCGTGGTGTCCTTCTCGCATTTTCAGCTCCATGCCAGTCCAACGGACCGCATCCGCACGCCCGTTCCCGCCCACCTCGGGTTCACCCGTTCGAGTGGCGAAGGCGAGGCAAAGGCGCTGGTCTCATCATGGAAACGACCCTGCGAGTCCCCCGGTCTCCCCCTTGGAGAACGTCCGCACCGAAGAGTACGTTTCAAGAAGGAGTGGTGATCCGATGCGTACGGGCAGTGAACCGGTGACAGCGCGCAGTGCACTGCGTATGCGCTTCTGGCTGAGCGTGTGGGGGCTGCTCTGGACGACCTTCGGGACGGTCGCGTTCGCTCTGGCAGGGCGGCCGGGGTGGGCGATCACCTGCGGTGTGCTCTGGCTGGTGGTCACCATCGATCTTGCCGTGGTCCTCAGGCACATCCGCCAGGGCCCGCACTACCAGCCGGGCCCGGACGTCCCGCCGTACCAGCCGCCGGACGACCGGGCCCCGTAGCGCCTGCTCAGGGGGCGCCGACGCGCTCTCACCCGTCGAACCGGGCCGCCTTCAGATACTGCGGCTTCGGGTCCAGCGCCGCCGCCAGGCGGAAGTGGCGCTTGGCCTGCTCGGGCCGCCCCTGGCGTTCGTACGTCCGGGCGAGCGCGAAGTGGGCGAACGCGTTGTCCGGCTCGCGCTCCAGGACGATGGTGAACTCCAGCTCCGCCGGCCTCAGCTGCGCGGCCGCGAAGAAGGCACGCGCGCGCAAGAGCCGGGCCGCGGTGTTCTCGGGATGCGCGGCGATGACTCCGTCGAGCAGCTTCACCGCACCCCGCGGATCCCGTGCGGCGAGCAGGTGCTCGGCGGCTCGGAAGTCGATGACATGCGTCTCCGGAGTACGTCCGGTCGATCCGCTGGTGTCGGGCACGGCAGAGTCCTTCCCTTACTGACCGGTTTCAACGCCCGGTCGCGGGGCCGCTATTCCTGGTGCGGCTCCTGGGACGTCTGCGCCCTCCGGACGAGATCGGCCCATACGTCCTTCACACGCTGCTGAAGCTCCCCCAGCGGTACGTCGTTGTCGATGACGATGTCCGCGATCTTCAGGCGCTGCTCGCGCGTCGCCTGGGCCGCCATACGCGCGCGTGCGTCTTCCTCCGTCATGCCTCGCAGCTGTACGAGACGGTCGAGCTGGGTCTCGGGGCTCGCGTCGACGACGACCACCAGGTCGTACAGCGGCGCCAGACCGTTCTCGGTGAGCAGGGGGACGTCATGGACGACGACGGCGTCCTCGGCGGCCGCCGCCTCCAGTTCGCGGGAGCGGGCCCCCACCAAGGGGTGCACGATCGAGTTCAGGACGGCGAGCTTGTCCGGGTCGGCGAAGACGATGGAGCCCAGCTTGGGCCGGTCCAGGCTGCCGTCCTCGGCGAGCACGTCCTCGCCGAAGGCCTCGACGACCGCGGCGAGACCGGGCGTGCCCGGCGCGACCACCTCGCGCGCGATGCGGTCCGCGTCGATCAGCACGGCCCCGCACTCGACGAGCAGCCGCGACACCTCACTCTTGCCGGCGCCGATCCCACCGGTCAGACCCACCTTCAGCATGACCGGAAGTTTAGGGTCTGCCAGTGACAACGCACCCAGCCGGTCCGCGACCACCGGGCGGGCGCCCGGGGACCGGCCCGGCCCCCCGGGGGCGAGCCCTAGTTGTCCCCTTCCCGCTCCGCCAGGAACCTCTCGAACTCCCGCCCGATCTCGTCCGCCGACGGGATCTCGGCCGGCTCGGCGAGCATGTTGCCGCGGGTTTCGGCGCCCGCGACGGCGTCGTACTGGTGCTCGAGGCCCTGGACCAGGGCGGTGAGGTCCTCGTCGCCCTCCTGGATCTGCCGGTCGATCTCGGTCTGCGTACGGTAGGCGTCCGTACGCAGGGAGTGCGCGATGCCGGGAAGGACCAGTCCGGTGGCCGCCGTGATGGCCTCCAGGGCGGTGAGCGCCGCATCCGGGTACGGGGAGCGGGCGATGTAGTGCGGGACGTGTGCGGCGACACCCAGGACGTCGTGCCCCGCCTCCATGAGGCGGTACTCGACGAGCGCATCGGCGCTGCCGGGCACCTGGGCCTCGTCGAAGGGGCTGCGGTGGCCCGGTACGAGCTCGGTGCGGTTGCCGTGCGGGGTGATGCCCACGGGGCGGGTGTGCGGGACGCCCATGGGGATGCCGTGGAAGGTCACGGCGAGGCGGACGCCGAGGCGCTCCACGATCTGCTCCACGGCCGCGGCGAACCGTTCCCATTCCACGTCCGGTTCCGGACCGGACAGCAGCAGGAAGGGGGCTCCGGTGGCGTCCTGGACCAGTCGCACGGCGAGTGTGGGCTCGTCGTAGGCCGTCCAGCGGTCGCGCCGGAAGGTCAGCAGCGGGCGACGGGCGCGGTAGTCCACGAGCCGGTCGTGGTCGAAGCGGGCGACGACCTGGTGGGGCAGCGAGTCGAGGAGCCGGTCGACGATCTGGTCGCCGGTCTCGCCCGCGTCGATGTATCCGTCGAAGTGGTAGAGCATGACAAGACCGGCCGACTCCTGGGCGAGCGCCATGTCGACGACGGCCAGCCCCTTCGGCTCCCACGTGTACAAACCCTGCGGATCAAGCACTGTGACCGCTCCTCCTCGTGTTCGTACTGCACAACGCGCGGGCGGGCATGGCCATTCCCGGCCTACGCACTTGATCACCTGAGCCTTACAGCCCGTCAGTTACTGGTGTACCCCGCACGTTTCCGCAACGGCGAGGGCAACGCCGCCCAGGGGCGCGGGGAACTGCGCGACAAGCCACCGACGGCCCGCAGTCGAACGACAACGGACACCCCCCCCAACACGCCAAACACGCCAAACACGCCAAACACGCCAAAGGGGCCGTACCTCGAAAGGTACGGCCCCTTTGTCAAAGGCTAAGCCTCAGCGGCAGCGGTTCAGCTCTGGCCGCCGGCCAGCTTCTCGCGCAGCGCAGCCAGCGCCTCGTCCGAGGCGAGGGCACCGGACTGGTCGCCACCCTCGGAGGAGTACGAACCGCCGGTCGCGGCCGGAGCCGCAGCCTCGCCGCCCTCGGCGGCAGCCGCCGCGTCGGCCTCGCGGGACTTGATGACCTGCTGCTGGTGCTGCTCGAAGCGCTGCTGCGCCTCGGCGTACTGACGCTCCCACTCCTCGCGCTGCTTCTCGTAGCCCTCGAGCCAGTCGTTGGTCTCGGGGTCGAAGCCCTCGGGGTAGATGTAGTTGCCCTGGTCGTCGTAGGACGCGGCCATGCCGTACAGGGTCGGGTCGAACTCGACCGAGGCCGGGTCGGCACCGAAGGACTCGTTGGCCTGCTTCAGCGAGAGGCTGATGCGACGGCGCTCGAGGTCGATGTCGATGACCTTGACGAAGATCTCGTCGTTGACCTGGACGACCTGCTCCGGGATCTCCACGTGGCGCTCGGCCAGCTCGGAGATGTGGACCAGACCCTCGATGCCCTCGTCGACGCGGACGAACGCACCGAACGGAACCAGCTTCGTGACCTTGCCGGGCACGACCTGGCCGATCTGGTGGGTGCGGGCGAACTGCTGCCACGGGTCTTCCTGGGTCGCCTTCAGCGACAGGGAGACACGCTCGCGGTCCATGTCGACGTCGAGGACCTCGACGGTGACCTCCTGGCCGACCTCGACGACCTCGGAGGGGTGGTCGATGTGCTTCCAGGACAGCTCGGAGACGTGAACCAGACCGTCCACGCCACCCAGGTCCACGAAGGCGCCGAAGTTGACGATCGAGGAGACGACGCCGGAACGGACCTGACCCTTCTGGAGGGTCGTGAGGAACGTCTGGCGAACCTCGGACTGGGTCTGCTCCAGCCAGGCGCGACGGGACAGGACCACGTTGTTGCGGTTCTTGTCCAGCTCGATGATCTTGGCCTCGAGCTCCTTGCCCACGTAGGGCTGAAGGTCGCGGACGCGGCGCATCTCGACCAGGGAGGCCGGGAGGAAGCCACGGAGGCCGATGTCGAGGATGAGACCACCCTTGACGACCTCGATGACGGTACCGGTGACGATGCCGTCCTCTTCCTTGATCTTCTCGATGGTGCCCCAGGCACGCTCGTACTGGGCGCGCTTCTTCGAGAGGATCAGGCGGCCTTCCTTGTCCTCCTTCTGGAGGACCAGGGCCTCGATCTCGTCGCCCACGGCGACGACCTCGTTGGGGTCGACGTCGTGCTTGATCGAGAGCTCGCGGCTCGGGATGACACCTTCGGTCTTGTAACCGATGTCGAGCAGGACCTCGTCCCGGTCGACCTTCACGATGACGCCGTCGACGATGTCGCCGTCGTTGAAGTACTTGATCGTCTCGTCGATCGCTGCGAGGAAAGCTTCCTCGTTACCGATGTCGTTGACCGCTACCTGCGGGGTGGTGGCGGTGGTCTCGGTGCTGCTCGTCATGTGGGAAAGGGCTCCGGTACGGACATTGAAGTCGTAGGTACTGCTTACGCCGGGAGCCCGTTTCGCTCTGCAGAAGCCGGACAGCCAAGGAAGCGCCCCACCAGTGACTGATGGTGGCGCCTCGACAACCGAGGGGACATACAACAGATGCGAGCGCAGCCTGCTACGTCTGAGGTGCGCAGGCCCGCAGCGCAACTTGTAGCATACGGGGGCAGCCGGGCATGGTCAATGCGCGAAGCCGCACACCCGGGGCGGATCGCCGCATTCCCGGCACAAAACCTGTCTCTTCAGGCCATGTGGGCCTGGTGCGCCCCTCGTGTGACACCGCCGGGACGGGTTGGACGGAAGAGTACGACGAGGGAGCCGATCATCCAAGAGCCCGAAGCGAGCGAGACGGAAGCCACCCGACGCCACGCGGACGTCACGGAGAGCGCCCGGGCCAACCGGGGCTGGTGGGACCGCAACGCGGACGAGTACCAGGTCGAGCACGGCACGTTCCTCGGCGACGACCGCTTCGTGTGGGGGCCGGAGGGTCTCGAGGAGGTGGAGGCGGAGCTGCTCGGCCCGCCGGAGCAGCTGAAGGACAGGGACGTCCTGGAGATCGGCGCCGGCGCGGCCCAGTGCGCGCGCTGGCTGGCCGCGCAGGGTGCCCGTCCGGTCGCCCTGGACCTCTCCCACCGCCAGCTCCAGCACGCGCTGCGGATCGGCGGATCGTTCCCTCTCGTGTGTGCGGACGCGTCCGCACTCCCCTTCGCGGACGGCTCGTTCGACCTGGCGTGCTCGGCGTACGGTGCGCTTCCGTTCATCGCCGATCCGCGGCTGGTGCTGCGGGAGGTCCGGCGGGTGCTGCGGCCGGGCGGGCGTTTCGTGTTCTCCGTGACGCACCCGATCCGCTGGGCGTTCCCGGACGAACCGGGCCCCGAGGGCCTGAGCGTGTCGGGGTCGTACTTCGACCGCACGCCCTACGTCGAACAGGACGACGAGGGCCGCGCGGTCTACGTCGAGCACCACAGGACGCTCGGCGACCGTGTGCGGGACATCGTGGCGGCGGGTTTCCGGCTGGTGGATCTGGTGGAGCCGGAGTGGCCAGCCTGGAACACCTCCGAGTGGGGCGGCTGGTCGCCGTTGCGGGGGAACCTGATCCCGGGGACGGCGATCTTCGTCTGCGAGCGAAGCGAGACGGGGGTCCCCCCGGCCGAAGTCACCCAGCCATCGGCCGGGGGCGCCCCCAGCGGGAGGGACTGACGCACGCGCGCGTGCAGGGCGTTTCCGGGTACGTACGACACTGGGGTGCGTGATCCGCTACGACGCCCTGGACGCGCTGCCCGTCCGCACTGCTCTGCCCGCCCTGCGCGAGGCCCTGGACGGACACGGCACGGCCGTCCTCGTCGCCCCGCCCGGCACCGGCAAGACGACGCTGGTGCCGCCGACGCTGGCGGGGCTGCTCGGCGAGGGACCGGCACGGCGGGTGGTCGTCGCCGAGCCCCGGCGGATCGCGGCCCGGGCTGCGGCGCGGCGGATGGCGTGGCTGCTGGGCGAGAAGGTCGGCGAGAGCGTCGGCTACACCGTGCGCGGCGAGCGGGTGGTCGGGCGGCACACGCGCGTGGAGGTCGTCACGACCGGTGTGCTGCTCCAGCGGCTCCAGCGGGACCAGGAGCTGAGCGGCGTCGACGTGGTCGTGCTCGACGAGGTTCACGAGCGGCATCTGGACGCGGACACGGTGGCGGCGTTCCTGTGGGACGTACGGGAGGCGCTGCGGCCGGAGCTGCGGCTGGTGGCCGCGTCGGCGACGACCGACGCCGAGGGGTGGGCGCGGCTGCTGGGCGGGGCGCCGGTCGTCGAGGCGGAGGGCGCTGCGCATCCGGTCGAGGTGGTGTGGGCGCCGCCCGGACGTCCGGTGCGGCCGCCGCACGGCATGCGGGTCGATCCGGCGTTGCTGGCGCACGTGGCGTCGGTGGTGCGGCGGGCGCTGGCCGAGCGGTCGGGGGACGTGCTGTGCTTCCTGCCCGGCGTCGGGGAGATCGCCCGCGTCGCCGGGCAGCTGGGCGATCTGGGGGATGTCGACGTGCTCCAGGTGCACGGCCGGGCGCCGACGGCGGTGCAGGACGCGGTGTTGTCGCCCGGGGCGCGGCGCCGGGTGGTGCTCGCGACGGCGGTGGCGGAGTCGTCGCTGACGATTCCCGGCGTGCGCGTGGTCGTCGACTCGGGGCTGGCGCGGGAGCCACGGGTGGACCATGCGCGCGGGCTGAGCGCGCTGACGACGGTGCGGGCCTCGCAGGCGGCGGGACGGCAGCGGGCGGGGCGCGCCGGGCGTGAGGCGCCGGGTGCGGTGTACCGCTGCTGGGCGGAGGCCGAGGACGCGCGGCTGCCGCGTTTTCCGTCGCCGGAGATCCTGCTGGCCGATCTGACGGCGTTCGCGCTGCAGACGGCGTGCTGGGGGGATCCGGACGCGTCCGGGCTGGCATTGCTGGATCCGCCACCGGGTGGGGCGATGGCGGCGGCGCGGGCCGCTCTCGCGGGAGTGGGCGCGGTGGACTCCGCCGGCAGAGCCACGCAGCGGGGTGTGCGGCTGGCTCGGCTGGGGTTGCATCCCCGGTTGGGGCGGGCGCTGCTGGACGCGGGTCCCTTCGGTGCGGTCGCCGAGGTTGTGGCCCTGCTCAGCGAGGAGGCGCCGCGGGAGTACGGGGATGATCTCGCCGGTGCGCTGCGGACCGCCCGGCGTGGGGGTGACGCCTATGCAGGGCGGTGGCGGGCGGAAGTCCGGCGGCTGCGGACCGTCGTCGGGGAGTCTTCACCCCCGCCCACCCGTGACTCTCTCCCGGTGGAGGTGAACGTCGAGGCCGACCGCGCGAACGTCAGTGAGGACCGTCTGGCCGGACTCGTTGCCGCGCTTGCCTTCCCTGAGCGTGTCGCCAAGGCCGACGGCGGTTCGTATCTCATGGTCTCCGGGACACGGGCCGAGGTGGCTGAGGGGAGCGGCCTGCGTGGTGCGCCCTGGATCGCTGTCGCTGCGGCTGATCGCCCCGTCGGGAAACGGCACGCGCGCGTGCAGGTCGGGGCCGTCGTCGACGAGGACATCGCGCGGCAGGCGGCCGGCGCACTGCTCGACGAGCGGGACGAGGTCCACTGGGCCGGCGGGGACGTCGTAGCGCGGCGTGTCGAGCGGCTGGGGGCCGTCGAACTGGCCTCGCGGCCGCTTGCCGACGCCGATCCCGTGCTCGTACGCGACGCGCTCCTCGAAGGCCTACGGCGAGAAGGGCTCGGCCTGTTGCGCTGGTCCGCCGAGGCGGGCGTACTGCGGCAGCGGCTCGCCTTTCTGTACCTGCACCTCGGCGAGCCCTGGCCCGATGTCTCCGACGACGCGCTCCACGCACGCGTGGACGAGTGGTTGGAGCCCGAGCTGAGCCGGGCCCGGCGGCGGGCCGACCTCTCGCGGATCGACGCCGGGGAGGCGCTCGCCCGGCTGTTGCCGTGGGCCTCCGGGGAGGCCGGGCGGCTCGACGAGCTGGCCCCGGAACGGATCACCGTACCCAGTGGGTCCAGAATCCGGATCGACTACGGCAACCCCGAACAGCCCGTCCTCGCCGTGAAGTTGCAGGAGATGTTCGGGCTGCACGAGTCGCCCTCGGTCGCCGGGGTGCCGCTCCTGGTCCATCTGCTCTCCCCCGCCGGGCGCCCCGCCGCCGTCACCGCCGACCTCGCCTCCTTCTGGAAGGACGGCTACCACGGCGTACGGGCGGAGCTGCGCGGCCGCTATCCCAAGCATCCGTGGCCCGAGGACCCCGTCACCGCCGAGCCGACCCGGCACACCAACGCCCGGCTCAGGCGGTGACCGGTTCGGGTTCGGTGTTCTTCGTCGGCTCCGGGTCGCCGGGGCGGCGGCTGCGTGCCTCCAGGTAGAGGGAGAGCGACAGGAGCAGCACGCCGAGGGTCAGGAAACCCCAAGGCAGATACGACGTCATCAGCAGGACCAGCGTGCGGTTGGACTTGACCAGGTTCACGGTGTGGTCGATGTAGTCCTCGCGCATCTTCACGTGGCCGGCGAACGCGGTGACCTTGTCCCGGTCGCCGAGCAGGGTGCCGCCGCGCAGTTCCTCCTTGTGGATCTCCTCGCCGTAGACGGGGGCGCCGGTCAGCGGTTCGACCCAGAACTTGCGGACCGTGGTGTACCAGCGGGTCGTGCCCGTCTCGGCGACGGACTCGGGGGTGATTCCCTCGACGGGCATGGCCTTGGGGAAGGCGACCTTCGTCCAGGGGATGGTCTGCTCGAAGTAGTAGACCTCGACGCCGCGGAAGTTCTGGGTGCCCTTGTAGTGGATCGGGGCCGTGATGCGGGCCTGTGCGTCGAAGTACTCGTAGTCCCTCTTCTCGGTGAGGAAGGGCCATTTGAACTCGATGCCCTCGCGTTTCACGCGATCACCGTCGACCATCTCGCCCGTGGCGTGGACGGGTTCCTGGGTGTGGGCGTCGAAGATGTACCGCTCGGGGATCTTGGAGACCATCTTGCCGTCGTGGCCCTGGACGTAGGACAGGCCGTCCCAGACCACGACATCCCGGTCCGCCGTCTTCTCGATCCGTTCGGAGGCCTCCACGTTGCCCTTGAGGGTCTGGACGATGGTCACTTTGTCGACCTTGCGAGCCGTCATCGTGCCGTAGTCGAGAAGGGTGGCGTCCTCGGCCTCCAGGACCATGTCCTGGTACTGGCTCGGCGGGATCTTGGCCAGGCGCGGGAAGGCGTACCAGCGCAGCAGCGGGGACAGCGCCGCGAAGAACACGGCGAGGGCGAGCAGGATCAGACCGGCCTTGCGGCGCATCTCGGCCTCCCTCCCGGGCGGTTACGGGTGCGACGGCACCGTCGTCAGCAGCGGCTTGGGTGATGTCTTGCCCGTCGGGGAGCCGAGCGCCGTGATCGTGAGGACCAGGGCGAACGCGAGGGCGAGACCGGCCGCGGCGGCGATCAGGGCGCGCATACGGGCCTCCCGGGGCGTCGGTACGGACGGGGCCTGATACTTCGTCAGGTCCGGCACCGTAGCAACGCACGCGCGAGATGAGAACACGTTGCACACATGACGAGGGCGCCCCGCCGCCGAAGCCGAGGGGCGCCCTGGTTGCCGTGTGCCTACGCCGAGGGCGAGGGCGAGGCGTCGGCGGATGTGCTTGCCGTCGGGCTCGGGGAGGGCGCCGCCGTCACGGTCAGCTCGACCGTCAGCACCGCGCCGCCCGTGGTGGTGATACGCAGCAGATACGTGCCTGCGGTGTCGTCCGCGTACAGCTTGGGCAGCGTCAGCAGGCCGTCCGCGTCCGTCTCGAGACCTGTCAGGGTCCGTACGGCGGTGCCGTCGGCGTCCTTGAAGTAGGGGCCCTTGTCGTTCGTGGTCGGGTCGTCCGCCGACTTGATCAGTGTCGCGGTGGCCGCGACACCGTCCGCGGCGGCGCCCTTGTACGTCGCCTTCACCTGGACCTGGTTCGCGAACTCGCCGCCCGCCACGCAGGTCAGCGCCTCGTCGCCGGTGCGGGCCAGGCTGTCGGCGGCGCGGGCGGTGACGGTGGCGGTGTAGCCGACGCCGGGAATCGAGCGGCCCACGACGGAGGCCCGGACGGTGAAGTCGCCGGTCTTCTCGCCCGCCTGCAGTGCCGGAGCGAGGGCCACACCGGACGTGCCGGTGACCATCGTGGCCACCTTCTCACCGCCGGTGAAGGTGGTGTCGGTGTCGCCGACGATCGAGAACCGGATCCGCACCTTGGCGACGCCCTTGCCGGCCTCGGTCTCGGCGCGGGCGCTGATCCGCTCGCCGAAGGTGTCGCCCGCCATGGCGGTCAGCTGCGCCGTGCCCGCGTCCTCGAGGTGGTCCACCGTGTCGGTGGGGGTCGGCGGGGTGCTGGGTGGGGTGCTCGGCGGGGTCGAAGGGGGAGGCGTCGGGCTGGTGGAACCGCCGCCGGAGGGCGGCTCCGGCGTCGGCGACTGGGTCCCCGGCTTCTTGGTCGGCGGCTTCGGCGAGGGGCTCGACCCGGCGGGCTCGTCGCTGCGGTCGGAGGGGAGCTGGCCGGTGCCGTCCGGGACCTCATGGGTGCCCTTGCGGTAGTACTCCAGCCACGACAGGACGGTGTTGAGGTAGTCCGTCGAGTTGTTGTAGCTGAGGATCGCGCTGTTGAGGTCGGAGTCGGTCGACAGGTCCCAGCCGAAGCGGCACAGGTAGTGGCCGGCCGCGAGGGCGGCGTCGTAGATGTTGTTGGGGTCCTTCAGGCCGTCGTCGTTGCCGTCGCGGCCGGCCCACGCCCAGGTCGACGGGATGAACTGCATGGGGCCCACGGCCCGGTCGTACGCCGAGTCGCCGTCGTAGCGGCCGTTGTCGGTGTCGCTGATGTTCGCGAAGCCGTTGCCGTTCAGCTGGGGGCCGAGGATGGCGGTGATCGTGGTGCCGTTCGCGTCGACGTTGCCGCCGCGCGCCTGGCCCGACTCGACCTTGCCGATGGCGGCGAGGAGCTCCCAGGGCAGGTTGCAGCCGGGCTTCGACGCGCGCAGCTCGTCCGCGGCCTTCTTGTAGGCGTCCAGGACGGTCGCCGGTATGCCGGCGGCCGCGTCGCCCGTGATCGGATCCGCCGTGGCGCTGGGTGAGGGGGTGGGGCTGTCCAGCGGCGGCAGGTCCGTGTAGTACGGCGAGTTGCCGGTCGCGCTGTCCCCGGCAGGCGCGTCGGGTGAGGGCTGGGTGCCGGTGGCGGACTGTCTGCCGGAGTCGTCGGTCACCAGTCCCGGGCCCTGGGACGCGGCCAGCGCCGCGACCGCCACCGCGGCCACGGTGGTGTTCATCGCCCCCTTGCGCAGCCTCCTGCCGAATTGCGCCGCCATGAAGTGAACCCCTCCCATGGGCGTCCGGGCGCCCGCCGCTGTCTGCCCTGTCGCGATGTCCTGTTCGCGACGTTCCGTATCAGGTGTCCTGTGGCATTGTTCTGTTGGCGGTACGACGTGCTCCCCGGCACGTCAACCCAGGCGACCCTACGACAACTTCCTGCGCACGGGCACCCGTTCGTGCCCGATTTTCACCGCTTGGCCATACGCTGTTGGGCCGTCGGCCGCGCCTGGGGTCCCGCATACTGGACGTCAGCGTCCGTCATGGGGAGCACTGTTGCCGTTCACTCTGAGTCATGCGGCAGCCGTACTGCCCGCGGTACGCACCGATGGCACCGGCCGTGGCCCGCTGGTGCCGTCCGTCCTTGTGGCAGGCTCCTTTGCGCCCGACATGACCTATTACGCGGCGAGTGTGCTGTCCGGTGCCATGGAGTTCGGCGAGGTGACGCACTCCTTCCCGGGCGTGTTGACGGTCGATGTGCTGGTCGCCTGGGTGCTGGTGGGGCTGTGGCTGCTGGTCCGCGAACCGCTGGTGGCTCTGCTGCCGCGGGGGTGGCAGCCACGGGTGGCCACGCTCCTGCGTTGCGGGGCGCCACGCGCGCGCGTGCGGCCGGTTTCGGTGATGTGGTGGTACGTGTCCGCGGCGCTCGGAGCGCTCACGCATGTCGTGTGGGACGCGTTCACCCATCTCGACCGGTGGGGGATGCGGCTGTTTCCCGTCCTGGGGCAGGAGGTGGGGGGGTCACCGCTGTACTGGTACCTGCAGTACGGGGGTTCGGCTGTGGCCGCGGCCGTCATCGCCGTGTTCGTGGCCGGCGCGCTGCGGCGCGTGTCCGCGGCCGAGCCGGTGGGCGTGCCCTCGCTGTCGGTACGGGACCGCTGGTGGGCCGGTGCCGTGATCGGCGGCTGCGCGCTGGTCGCGGCAGTGCACCGGGCGGCACGGTGGTGGCAGTACTGGGGATCCGTCGCCAAGCCGTGGGAACTGATTCCGACGCTGTGCTTCGGAGCCGGGGCGGGACTCGTCCTGGGGGTGCTGCTGTACGCCGTGGGGGTGCGGCTCCGGCGGCCGGCTCGGGTCGCCCCTAGTGATTCCAGAGGGGCCGGCAGGGAGCGGGACCGGAGCCGTCAGGAGGCTTGATGGCTGGGACGGTGGGGAGGGCCGCGGTGAACACGGTGAGTGTGTGCGCCGGGCGCGGCGACCGGGGCAGCCGGGCGAGGAGCAGGGCCAGGTAGCCGCGGGCCAGGTCGGCCCACAGGCGCCAGACGGCGGTGTCCCGGACGCGCACGACGGCGGGTTTCCGGAATTCCCGGTGAGCGAGGCGGCGGCGTAGCTCCGCGGCGGCGTGTCTCAGAGCCGTCACCGGGTCGGTGGGGATGCGGGCGGTGCTTGCGCCGACCGCGTGGGGCGGAGCCGGCGGGATCGCCGTCCGGCGGTTGAGCATGCGTATACCCATGGCCGCATCTTGACGGGCGGGGGCGGCCGGGGGCTTTTCCGCGGGGGCCACGCGGGTGACGGGTCCCTCCGGGGGTGGGGCCGGGGGCCTCGCGTTTGCCTGGTTGCGGTGGGTCTTGGGGCTGCGGGTGGTCCGTGGCTGGTCGCTCCCCCACTCTCGGCTTCGCTCGCGGGGGCCCCATCGCGGCGGAGCCGCATATCGACGCAGCCCCGCGCCCCTGAGGGCGCTGCAGTCCCGCCCCGCAAAGCGCCACGGGATGCCGGGCCGGGTTGGGAACCTGACCCGGCATCGAGACGTGGCCCGCCCTGCGGCGGCTAGTGCGCTGCCGACTCCCAGTCGGGGCCCACGCCCACCGAGACGTCCAGGGGGGCCCTGAGGTGGACGGCGTCGGCCATTTCGCGGCGGACGATCTCCTCGGCCGCCGTTCGCTCGCCGGGGGCGATCTCCAGGACGATTTCGTCGTGGACCTGGAGGAGCATGCGGGACTTGAGGTCCGCCTCCCGCAGGGCCCGGTCCACGTTCAGCATGGCGATCTTGACGATGTCCGCCGCCGTGCCCTGGATGGGTGCGTTGAGGGCCATGCGCTCGGCCGCCTCGCGGCGCTGGCGGTTGTCGCTGTTGAGGTCGGGGAGGTAGCGGCGGCGCCCGAAGAGCGTCGCCGTGTAGCCCGTCGCCCGTGCCTCGTCGACCGCCCGGCGCAGATAGTCCCGTACGCCGCCGAAGCGCTCGAAGTACGCGTCCATCAGGGTGCGGGCCTCGGCCGCCTCGATGTTCAGCTGCTGGGACAGGCCGAACGCCGACAGCCCGTACGCCAGGCCGTACGACATCGCCTTGATCTTGCGGCGCATCTCGGCGTCCACCGCGGAGGGGGCGACGGCGAACACCTGCGCGGCAGCCGTGGTGTGCAGGTCCTCGCCGGACGTGAACGCCTCGATCAGACCCGCGTCTTCGGAGAGGTGGGCCATGACGCGCAGCTCGATCTGGCTGTAGTCCGCCGTCATCAGCGACTCGAAGCCCTCGCCGACCACGAAGCCACGGCGGATCGCCCGGCCCTCGTCGGTGCGGACCGGGATGTTCTGCAGGTTCGGGTCCGTGGAGGACAGGCGGCCGGTGGCGGCGACGGTCTGGTTGAAGGTGGTGTGGATACGGCCGTCCGTCGCGACGGTCTTGATCAGGCCCTCGACGGTGACCCGCAGCTTCGCCTGCTCGCGGTGGCGGAGCATGATCACGGGCAGTTCGTTGTCGGTCTGGGTGGCCAGCCACGCCAGGGCGTCGGCGTCGGTGGTGTAGCCGGTCTTGGTCTTCTTGGTCTTCGGCAGGGCCAGCTCGCCGAAGAGGACTTCCTGCAGCTGCTTGGGCGAGCCCAGGTTGAACTCGTGCCCGGCGGCCGCATGGGCCTCCTTCACGGCCTGCTGCACGGCACCGGCGAACATCTGCTCCATGGCTTCCAGGTGGGCGCGGTCCGCCGCGATGCCGTGCCGCTCCATCCGGGCCAGCAGCGCCGACGTGGGCAGCTCCACATCCCGCAGCAGATCTGCTGCGCCCACCTCCTGCAGCCGGCCCTCGAAGGCCTGGCCCAGGTCGAGGACGGCGCGGGCCTGGACCATCAGTGCCTCGGCCTCGGCGCCGTCGTCCGCGCCGAAGGCCAGCTGTCCGTCGGCCGCGGCGGCGGGCGCAAGCTCCCGGTGCAGGTACTCCAGGGACAGCGCGTCCAGGTCGAAGGAACGGCGGCCGGGCTTGACCAGATAGGCGGCGAGCGCGGTGTCCATGGTGACGCCGGCGACGGTCCAGCCGTGCTCGGCGAAGACCCGCATCGCGCCCTTGGCGTTGTGGAAGACCTTGGGCCGGGCGGCGTCGGCCAGCCAGGCCGCGAACGCCTTCTCGTCGGCCTCGTCCAGCTGGGACGGGTCGAACCAGGCGGCCGGTTCCGACAGTGTGGCGAGCGCGACCTCGGCGACCGAGCCCGTGCCGAGCGCCCACGTGTCCACCGTGGCGACGCCCAGGGGGCCTGCGCCGTGCTCGGCGAGCCAGGGCGCCAGCTCGCCCGTGCCCAGCACCGTGCCGTCCAGTTCCACGCCGTCGGCCACGACGGGGGTGACCTCGGCCTCCTCGGCGCCCGGGTCGACGCCGAAGAGCCGTTCGCGCAGCGAGGGGTTCCTGATCTCCAGGGTGTCCAGCACCATGGAGACAGCCTTGCGGTCGTACGGCGCGCGGGCCAGGTCGGCGACCGTCCTGGGCAGTTCCACCTGGCGCTCCAGCTCGGTGAGTCGGCGGTTCAGCTTCACCGCCTCCAGGTGGTCGCGAAGGTTCTGCCCGGCCTTGCCCTTGACCTCGTCGACGCGCTCCACCAGGTCGGCGAACGAGCCGAACTGGTTGATCCACTTCGCGGCCGTCTTCTCGCCGACCCCCGGGATGCCCGGCAGGTTGTCCGACGGGTCGCCGCGCAGGGCAGCGAAGTCGGGGTACTGCGCGGGCGTCAGTCCGTACTTCTCGAAGACCTTCTCCGGCGTGAACCGGGTCAGCTCCGAGACGCCCTTCGTGGGGTAGAGCACCGTGGTGTGCTCGGAGACCAGCTGGAAGGAGTCACGGTCGCCGGTGACGATCAGCACCTCGAAGCCCTCGGCCTCGGCCTGCGTGGCGAGCGTGGCGATCACGTCGTCCGCCTCGTACCCCTCGACCGCGAAACGCTGGGCGTGCATCGCGTCGAGCAGCTCGCCGATCAGCTCCACCTGGCCCTTGAACTCGTCCGGCGTCTTGGAGCGGTTCGCCTTGTACTCCGTGAACTCCTGGGAGCGCCAGGTCTTGCGGGAGACGTCGAAGGCCACCGCGAAGTGCGTGGGCGCCTCGTCGCGGAGCGTGTTGGCCAGCATCGACGCGAAGCCGTAGATCGCGTTCGTCGGCTGGCCCGTCGCGGTCGTGAAGTTCTCCGCGGGCAGCGCGAAGAACGCGCGGTAGGCCAGCGAGTGCCCGTCCATGAGCATCAGGCGCGGACGGGTACCGCCGGGGCTGTTGTCGGTCTTCTTCGATGCTGTCTCTGCCACGCCCCTGATCCTGCCACGACCCACTGACAGTCAGCCCCGGGCGCCGTCCACGCTCCTCGGCGCAGGCATTGCTCACGCCCTCCGCACGACCGCACCGTCAACGTTGTCACCAGCGCGTGCGAGGATCGGAGACGTATCTCACACACGCACTCGAAGGAGAGCGGTCGATGGCAACGAAGCCGCCCAACGCCGACCCGGTTCAGGACGCGCCCGACGTCGCCGAGCCGCAGCACGCGGCGGCCGGGCTGCCGGCCATCGGGCACACCCTGCGCGTCGCCCAGAAGCAGATGGGCGTGAAGCGCACCGCGCTGACGCTGCTGCGGGTGAACCAGAAGGACGGCTTCGACTGCCCCGGCTGCGCCTGGCCGGAGCCCGATCACCGGCACAAGGCGGAGTTCTGTGAGAACGGCGCGAAGGCGGTCGCAGAGGAGGCCACCCTGCGCCGGGTCACCCCGGAGTTCTTCGCCGCGCACCCGGTCGCCGACCTCGCCAGCCGCAGCGGCTACTGGCTCGGCCAGCAGGGGCGGCTCACGCACCCCATGTATCTGCCCGAGGGCGGCGAGCGCTACGAGCCGGTCACCTGGGAGCGCGCCTTCGATCTCATCGCCGAGGAGATCACCGCGCTCGGCTCCCCCGACGAGGCCGTCTTCTACACCTCGGGGCGTACGAGCAACGAGGCAGCGTTCCTCTACCAGCTCTTCGCGCGCGAGCTCGGCACGAACAACCTGCCCGACTGCTCGAACATGTGCCACGAGTCGTCCGGCTCCGCGCTGTCCGAGACGATCGGCATCGGCAAGGGCAGTGTCCTGCTGGAGGACCTCCACAAGGCCGACCTGATCATCGTCGCCGGCCAGAACCCCGGCACGAACCACCCGCGGATGCTGTCCGCGCTGGAGAAGGCCAAGGCGGGCGGCGCGAAGATCATCAGCGTCAATCCGCTGCCCGAGGCCGGCCTGGAGCGCTTCAAGAACCCGCAGACCCCGAAGGGGCTGACCGCCGGGGCCTCGCTCACCGATCTGTTCCTGCAGATCCGCATCGGCGGCGACCAGTCCCTCTTCCGTCTCCTCAACAAGCTCGTCCTCGAGACCGAGGGCGCCGTCGACGAGGACTTCGTGCGCGAGCACACGCACGGCTACGAGGAGTTCGCGGCGGCCGCCCGCGCGGCCGACTGGGACGAGACGCTCACCGCGACGGGCCTCACGCGCGCGGAGATCGAACAGGCCCTGCGGATGGTCCTCGCCTCCGAGCGCACCATCGTCTGCTGGGCGATGGGCCTCACCCAGCACAAGCACTCCGTGCCGACCATCCGCGAGGTGGTCAACTTCCTCCTCCTGCGCGGCAACATCGGCCGGCCCGGCGCGGGCGTGTGCCCGGTGCGCGGCCACTCGAACGTGCAGGGCGACCGCACCATGGGCATCTTCGAACGGCCGGCAACCGCCTTCCTGGACGCCCTGGAGAAGGAGTTCGGCTTCGCGCCCCCGCGGGAGCACGGCTACGACGTCGTACGCGCCATCCGCGCCCTGCGGGACGGCGAGGCGAAGGTCTTCTTCGCGATGGGCGGCAACTTCGTCTCCGCGTCTCCCGACACGGAGGTCACCGAGGCGGCGATGCGACGCGCCCGGCTCACCGTGCACGTGTCGACGAAGCTCAACCGCAGCCACGTCATCACCGGCGCACGAGCACTCATCCTGCCCACCCTGGGCCGCACCGAGCGCGATCTTCAGGGCAGCGGCGAGCAGTTCGTGACCGTCGAGGATTCCATGGGCATGGTGCACGCCTCCCGCGGCCGGCTGCAGCCCGCGAGCCCGCACCTGCTGTCCGAGCCGGCGATCGTCTGCCGTATGGCACGCCGCGTGCTCGGCGAGAACAGCACGGTGCCGTGGGAGGAGTTCGAGAAGGACTACGCCACCGTCCGTGACCGCATCGCGCGTGTGATCCCCGGCTTCGAGGACTTCAACGCGCGCGTGGCCCGGCCCGGCGGCTTCACGCTCCCCCACGCCCCGCGCGACGAGCGCCGCTTCCCCACGGCCACCGGCAAGGCCAACTTCACCGCGGCGCCCGTGGAGTACCCGAGGCTGCCCCAGGGCCGGCTGCTGCTGCAGACGCTGCGTTCGCACGACCAGTACAACACCACGATCTACGGCCTCGACGACCGCTACCGGGGCATCAGGAACGGCCGCCGGATCGTCCTCGTCAACCCCGAGGACGCGCGGGAGCTCAAGGTCGCGGACGGGTCGTACGTCGACCTGGTCAGCGAGTGGACGGACGGCGTCGAGCGGCGCGCGCCCGGCTTCCGGGTCGTGCACTACCCCACGGCACGGGGCTGTGCGGCCGCCTACTACCCGGAGACCAACGTCCTCGTCCCGCTGGACGCCACCGCCGACGTCAGCAACACCCCGGCCAGCAAGTCCGTCGTCGTCCGTCTGGAACAATCTGCGACCGACTGAGCGTTTGCTCAGCCGGATGCGTTCCCAGACGCGTTCGACGAGAAGACGACGAAACGGAGCCCGGCCCCATGGGTGAGCAGCAGACCGTGAAGTTCCCGCAACAGGTCATCGACGAGTACGCGGCGCTCGGCGTCGACCTGCCCGCCCTGTTCTCCGCCGGACACCTCGGCACCCGCATGGGCGTGCAGATCGTGGAGGCCTCCGCGGACCGCGTCGTCGGCACGATGCCGGTCGAGGGCAACACCCAGCCGTACGGGCTGCTGCACGGCGGCGCGTCCGCGGTGCTCGCCGAGACCCTCGGCTCGGTCGGCTCCATGCTGCACGGCGGCACCTCCAAGATCGCCGTGGGCGTCGACCTGAACTGCACCCACCACCGCGGGGTGCGCTCCGGCCTGGTCACCGGCGTGGCCACGCCCGTGCACCGCGGCCGGTCCACGGCGACGTACGAGATCGTGATCAGCGACGAGCAGGACCGACGCGTGTGCACCGCCCGCCTGACCTGCCTGCTGCGGGACGTGAACCCGGGCGACGGGGAGCACGTGCGCGCGGCGGGGTGATCCGGACACCGGGCCGGGCTCGCAGGGTGGTTGACCCGCATCAGTCGCACCGCACCTCAGCCAGGACGGCGGGGCCCCGCGGTCCGGCCCCGCACGTCGCTTTTGCGGAAAAGTGCCGCGGAACGACGCGTTCTTTTTCCCATCTGTAACTCTACGTAATACGCGCGCAATTGAGGGCTGCACTTTCAGCCGGGATCCAGCGCAGGGGCGACGCCCCACAAGCAACACCAGGTAGCCTGCAGCAACCACTCCCCGCCATTACCAAAACCAAAAACACTGCTGATCACAGCAGGCGAATCCTGCGAGTCTCAACATGCGGACAGGGCGAATCGGTTGGAATTCCGCGCTTCCACCCGCCTAGTACCGCTCTGCATTACGTCGTGTCATAACAAGAGCGTCACAGCCTTGGCCAGACACTCCTCCATGGTTCCCGCACACGCTTAGAGTCACGGCCAGTCACCGCTCCAACGGGAGTTCGGTACCAGCGCAGCACCCGCTATCCCCCCGCAGGGGGTGGCCGAGCCTGCCGAAAGGACTGATTGTGCGACAGCGTTCTTTGGTGATCCTTACCTCCGTCCTCACGACCGGAGCTCTGACGCTCACCGCCTGCGGCTCCCGAGACGACAACGGCGGCGGCGACAGCGGCGGCGGGGACACCACCACCCTGACCATCGGCGTGGACGCCCCGCTGTCCGGCGAGAACTCCCAGACCGGCCTCGGTATCCAGTACGGCGCCCAGATCGCCGTCGACGACGCCAACGAGAAGAACCTGGTCCCCGGCGTCAAGTTCAAGATCAAGGCCCTGGACGACAAGGCGCAGCCCGCCACCGGCCAGTCCAACGCCACCGACCTGACCGGTGACCAGAGCGTCGTCGGCGCCGTCGGCCCGCTGAACTCCGGTGTCGCCCAGTCGATGCTGCAGGTGTTCTCCGCGGCCAACATGGTCCAGATCTCCCCGGCCAACACCAACCCGGAGCTGACCCAGGGCAAGAACTGGCAGACGGACAAGAAGCGGCCGTACAAGACCTACTTCCGCACCTCCACCACCGACGAACTGCAGGGCAGCTTCGCCGCCGACTACGCCTTCAACGGCCTCAAGAAGAAGGACGCCTTCGTCGTCGACGACAAGCAGACGTACGGCGCCGGCCTGGCGAAGATCTTCAACGAGCAGTACGAGAATCTCGGCGGCAAGGTGGTCGGCACCGACCACGTCAACACCGGTGACAAGGACTTCGGTTCGCTCGTCACCAAGATCAAGAACTCCAAGGCCGACCTGCTCTACTACGGCGGCCAGTACGACGAGGCCCAGCTGATCACCAAGCAGCTCAAGGACGCCGGGGTCAAGATCCCGCTGTTCGCCGGTGACGGCACGTTCTCCACCACCTACATCGAGACCGCCGGCGCGGCCGCCGAGGGCGACCTCGTCACCGCCATCGGCGTCCCCGCGGACACCCTGCCCGCCGCCAAGGACTTCATCGCCGAGTACAAGGCAAAGGGCTACAAGGGCGACTACGGCGCCTACGGCACCTACGCCTACGACGCCACCACCGCCATCATCAACGCCGTCAAGGCCGCCGTGGACGCCAACGACGGCAAGCTGCCCGAGATGAACGAGCTGCGTCCGAAGGTCGTCGACGAGGTCCAGAAGTCCGACTTCGAAGGCCTCACTGGCAAGGTCTCCTTCGACGAGTACGGCGACACCACCAACAAGCAGCTGACGGTCTACCAGGTCGAAAAGGGCGAGTGGAAGGCCGTCAAGACCGGCACCGCCGACCTCGGCTGACCCAGGCCCCCCAAGCACGCCACACGGGCCGCGCGGAAGGAGGACCCCGACCGCGCGGCCCGTTTCCACACCCAGACCACCCCCCGGCACGCAACCAGTGCACACGACCACCAGCGACATGGAGGCCACGCGGTGAACACCCTGCCGCAGCAGCTGGCCAACGGGCTGCTCCTAGGCTCGATGTACGGGCTGATCGCCATCGGCTACACGATGGTGTACGGCATCGTCCAGCTCATCAACTTCGCGCACGGCGAGATCTTCATGACCGGGGCCTTCGGCGCCCTCACGGTCTACTTCTACATCCTGCCCGACGGCACCTCGATGGCGATCGCCGTCCCCCTGATGCTGCTCGGCGGCGCCATCGTCGCCATCCTCATCGCGGTCGGAGCGGAACGATTCGCCTACCGACCACTGCGCGGAGCACCACGCCTGGCACCGCTCATCACCGCCATCGGCCTCTCCCTGGCCCTCCAGGAAGTCGTCCGCAACTTCTACCCCGAGGCCGACGGCGCCCGCCCCTTCCCCGGCCTCGACACCACCCACGACATCGGCTCCATCACCATCAAGGACGCCGACATCTTCCTGATCGTCGCCGCGATCCTCTGCATGTCCGCCCTCGCCTGGTTCGTCCGCAAGTCCCGCACCGGCCGCGCCATGCAGGCCACCGCCCAGGACCCCGACACCGCGCAGCTCATGGGCATCGACACCAACCGCATCATCGTCATCGCCTTCGCCATCGGCGGCTTCTTCGCCGCCGTCGCCGCCGTCGCCTACGGCCTCAAGTACGGCAACGTCGACTACCGCATGGGCTTCCTCATGGGCCTGAAGGCCTTCACCGCAGCCGTCCTCGGCGGCATCGGCAACATCTACGGCGCCATGCTCGGCGGCATCGTCCTCGGCATCGCCGAAACGCTCGCCTCCGCCTACATCGACGAAATCCCCGGCATGCAGCAGCTCGGCGGCCAGAGCTGGGCCAACGTCTGGGCCTTCTGCCTCCTCATCCTCGTACTCCTCGTCCGGCCACAAGGCCTGCTCGGCGAGCGTGTAGCGGACAGGGCGTGATCACATGACCGACATCGACAAGACCACGCCAGCCACCCCGGCCACCACCGCCCCCGCGGCACACGGCCTGCTGCCGCTGCCCGTCCCGGCCGCCCGCGCCCTCCTCCTCGCCGGCGGCACAGCCACCGCCGCCTCCGCCTTCCTCGCCTGGACCTGGACCGCCGAATTCCCCGGCGACCTCACCATCACCGGCTACCCCGGCGGCCTGCAGTGGCTGACCTTCACCGCCGGCATCATCACCACGCTGTTCGCCCTCGCCTCGTACGGCATCCGCGGCCTCGGCTGGCTGCTGCCCGCCGGCAACAACGCACCCCTCGTGCTGAGCGCCCTCAGCGGCTTCGCCACCACCTGGTTCACCATCATCGCGATCAGCGTCGAACTCGGCGGACTCGCCAACCTCGAACCCGGAGGCTGGATCGCGGCCGTCGCCGCCCTCCTCCCCCTCCTCGGCGCCCTCGCCCTCCCCGAGAAGAACACCGGCGACGCCAGGGACACCCTCAAGGCCTACGTCACAAAGGCCGACAAAATCCCCGCACCGACCCCCGTCGCACCCTGGGTCGAGCGGCTCCTCCTCACCGTCATCACGATGATCGGCCTCGGTGTCTTCACCTACGGCATCGACACCGAGTACGGCGAACTCTTCGTCGGCTACCTCATCGTGGTCGCCTTCACCGCCTGGGCCCTGCACACCGCCGGCCTCCTCGACCGGCTCTCCCGGCTCGTCGCCCACAACCGCAGCTTCACGCTCGCCATGGGCTTCATCGCCGCCATCGCATTCCCCTTCACCCAGACCAACGACCACTACGCCAACATCGGCGTCAACATCCTCATCTTCGGAACCGTCGCCCTCGGCCTCAACATCGTCGTCGGCCTCGCCGGACTCCTCGACCTCGGATACGTCGCCTTCCTCGGCGTCGGCGCCTACACCGCCGCCCTGGTCTCCGGCTCCGAGTTCTCCCGGTTCTCCGGCGTCCAGTTCCCCTTCTGGGCCTCCGCCCTGACCGGTGCCGCCGCATCGCTCGTCTTCGGCGTCCTCATCGGCGCCCCCACCCTGCGCCTGCGCGGCGACTACCTCGCCATCGTCACCCTGGGCTTCGGTGAAATCTTCCGCATCGCCATCAACAACATGGACGGCGACTCCGGACCCGACATCACCAACGGCCCCAACGGCATCGCAGCCATCCCCGACCTGAAGATCTTCGGGTTCAACCTCGGCGAGTCCCACGACATCGCCGGATTCACCCTCGGCCGCTTCGCCAACTACTACCTGCTGATGGTCCTCATCATGGCCATCGTCGTCCTCGTCTACACCCGCGCCGCCGACTCCCGCATCGGCCGCTCCTGGATCGCCATCCGCGAGGACGAGACCGCCGCCACCGCCATGGGCATCAACGGCTTCCGCGTCAAACTCATCGCCTTCGCCCTCGGCGCCGCCCTCGCCGGCCTCGCCGGCACCGTCAGCGCACACGTCACCTACAGCGTCGTACCGACGCCGTACCAGTTCGCCGGATCCACCGCACCCAACTCGGCCTTCCTGCTGGCCGCCGTCGTCCTCGGCGGCATGGGCACGGTCGCCGGCCCACTCCTCGGCGCGGCACTGCTCTACCTCATCCCGGAGAAACTCGTCTTCCTCCAGGAGAAGCAGCTCCTCGCCTTCGGCATCGCGCTCGTGCTGCTGATGCGCTTCCGCCCCGAAGGCATCATCGCCAACCGCCGCCGCCAGCTCGAGTTCCACGAGACCGGCCAGACCGACGTACCAGAACAAGCAACGCTGACCGACGAACCGGCGGCCGTCACCAAGGCGGGTGCGTGACCACCATGACGACACCAGTACTCGAAGCCCGCGACGTCACCATGCGCTTCGGCGGCCTCACCGCCGTCCGCTCGGTGGACTTCACCGTCAACGAAGGCGAGATCGTCGGCCTCATCGGCCCCAACGGC
Source organism: Streptomyces sp. NPDC059866 (assembly GCF_042731325.1). Lineage (NCBI taxonomy): Bacteria > Bacillati > Actinomycetota > Actinomycetes > Kitasatosporales > Streptomycetaceae > Streptomyces > Streptomyces sp. NPDC059866. The sequence goes on from NZ_JBHWJT010000001.1 coordinate 277,821, forward strand.
GCCGGCAAGACGACCTTCTTCAACTGCCTGACGGGCCTGTACATCCCCACCGAGGGCACAGTCTCGTACAAGGGCACCGTCCTGCCACCCAAGCCACACCTGGTGACCAAGGCAGGTATCGCCCGCACATTCCAGAACATCCGGCTCTTCGCCAACATGACGGTCCTCGAGAACGTCCTCGTCGGCCGCCACACCCGCACCAAGGAAGGCCTCTGGTCAGCCCTCCTGCGCGGCCCCGGCTTCAAGAAGGCCGAAAAGGCAAGCGAAGAACGAGCCATGGAACTCCTGGAGTTCATCGGCCTCGCCCACAAACGCGACCACCTCGCCCGCAACCTGCCCTACGGCGAACAGCGCAAGCTCGAGATCGCACGGGCACTGGCAAGCGAACCGGGTCTCCTCCTCCTGGACGAGCCCACAGCCGGTATGAACCCCCAGGAGACGCGAGCCACCGAAGAGTTGGTCTTCGCCATCCGCGACAAGGGCATCGCCGTGCTCGTCATCGAGCACGACATGCGCTTCATCTTCAACCTGTGCGACCGCGTCGCCGTCCTGGTCCAGGGCGAGAAGCTCGTCGAAGGCACCTCCGAGGTCGTCCAGGCCGACGAACGCGTCATCGCGGCCTACCTCGGCGAACCCTTCGAGGGCGACCCCGGCCAGGCCGAGGTCGCGGAGGTGGAGGCAGCCGAGGCCGCACAGAGCACCACCAGCACCAAGGGAGACGCCCAGTGACCGCACTGCTCGAGGTCGAGGACCTCCGAGTCGCCTACGGCAAGATCGAAGCCGTCAAAGGCATCTCCTTCAGCGTCGAAGCCGGCCAGGTCGTCACCCTCATCGGCACCAACGGCGCCGGCAAGACGACCACCCTGCGCACCCTCTCAGGCCTCCTGAAGCCGACCTCCGGGAAAATCGTCTTCGACGGCAAGCCGCTCACCGGCGTCGCCGCCCACAAGATCGTCGCCCTGGGCCTGGCCCACTCCCCCGAAGGCCGGCACATCTTCCCGCGCCTGAGCATCTTCGAGAACCTCCAACTCGGCGCCTTCCTCAGGAACGACAAGGCAGGCATCGAGAAGGACATCCAGCGAGCCTACGACCTGTTCCCCATCCTCGGAGAGCGCCGCAACCAGGCCGCAGGCACCCTCTCCGGCGGAGAGCAGCAGATGCTCGCCATGGGCCGGGCGCTGATGTCCCAGCCCAAACTGCTGATGCTGGACGAACCCTCCATGGGCCTGTCCCCCATCATGATGCAGAAGATCATGGCGACCATCGCCGAACTGAAATCCCAGGGCACCACGATCCTGCTCGTCGAGCAGAACGCCCAGGCGGCACTCTCACTCGCCGACCACGGCCACGTCATGGAGGTCGGCAACATCGTCCTCTCCGGCACCGGCCAGGACCTGCTCCACGACGAGTCCGTCCGCAAGGCCTACCTCGGCGAGGACTGAGCACCTTCCCAACCACGACGAGGCCCGCGCCCCCTGCTCACCAGGGGACGCGGGCCTCGTGTGCTGCTGTCCGAGGGCTCAGCCCTTGTCCGCGGCCCTGCCCGCCTTCTTCTCAGCGGCATCCTCAATGACAGCCTCGGCCACCTGCTGCATCGACAGCCGCCGATCCATCGACGTCTTCTGAATCCACCGGAACGCGGCCGGCTCCGTCAGCCCGTACTCCGTCTGCAGGATGGACTTCGCCCGGTCGACGAGCTTCCGAGTCTCAAGACGCTGGCTGAGGTCCGCGACCTCCTTCTCCAACTCCTTGAGCTGCGTGTACCGCGAGACGGCCATCTCGATCGCCGGGACGACGTCACTCTTGCTGAACGGCTTGACCAGGTAGGCCATCGCACCGGCGTCCCGCGCCCGCTCGACAAGGTCGCGCTGCGAGAACGCGGTCAGCATCAGCACCGGCGCGATCGACTCCTCGGTGATCTTCTCCGCCGCGGAGATGCCGTCCAGCTTGGGCATCTTCACATCGAGGATCACTAGGTCGGGCTTGTGCTCACGGGCCAGCTCGACGGCCTGCTCACCGTCACCGGCCTCGCCGACGACCGTGTACCCCTCTTCCTCCAGCATCTCCTTGAGGTCGAGCCGGATCAGTGCCTCGTCCTCGGCGATGACGACACGGGTCGTCAGCGGAGGCACGTGCGACTTGTCGTCGTCGGGCGCGTCTACGGGCTGGGGCGACTCGGGGGAGGTCACGGGGGCTCCTTGGTACGGGCCGGGCAGGTGCTGCTGCCTATGCAGCCTACCTAGAGGCGGGGAGCTGCGGTGAGCCGGTATGCTTCTCAGCGGTCCCCTGGCCTGCCCGGTTGGAGGAACTGGTCAGACTCGCGGCACTCAAAATGCCGTGCCCTTTGGGCATGTGGGTTCGAATCCCACACCGGGCACTTCGAGACAGGAAGCGGAGGATCACGTTCGCGTGGTTCTCCGCTTTTTGCTGCACTGAGCGAGTGAACCGTAACGCAAAGTGTTCGCATGAATTTTCACAGCACTCAAGTGCGACAGACCGCCCTCACCCTGCTACGCAGCGGCGTGAAGAACGCCGATGTCGCCCGGAAGCTCGACGTCCCGCTCGGAACGGTTGGCTACTGGAAGCACATGGACCGAGCGAAACGCGGCGAATGTCCCGGCCCGCATGAAGCGCCGTGCCCCCGATGCGACGGGCGGGAACTCGACAGTTCCGCGTACAGCTACTTACTTGGCCTCTATCTCGGCGACGGCCACATCAGCCACTACTCCGGACATCGCGTACCCAACCTCATGATCGCCTGTACCGAGTCATGGCCCGGCCTCATGGATGACTGCGAGAAAGCCATGAGTACCGTCTTCCCTCACAACTCCGTCTGCCGCGTTCGCAAGACCGGCTGCCGGAACGTGAAGGTCTATTCGAAGCACCTGCCCTGTCTGTTCCCCCAGCACGGCCCTGGCAAGAAGCACGAGCGCCGCATCCTCCTCGAACCCTGGCAACAGGAAATCGTCGACGCCCACCCCTGGGATTTCATCCGCGGCCTCATCCACTCCGACGGCTGCCGCATCACCAACTGGACGACCCGCATGGTCGGCGGTGAGCGCAAGCGCTATGAGTACCCCCGGTACTTCTTCTCCAACAAGTCGGACGACATCAGGCGGCTCTTCACAGACGCCCTCGACAAGGTCGGCGTCGAGTGGACCACGCTGGCCCGCGGAAGCGACCCGTTCAACATCTCCATCGCCCGCAAAGCCTCCGTCGCCCTCATGGACGCCCACGTAGGCCCCAAACACTGAAAAACCGCTTCCTACCTGGTGCTCTCCCCAATGTGGTGCACCCGCACCAGGTTCGTCGTCCCCGGCACCCCAGGCGGCGAACCGGCGGTGATGATCACCGTGTCGCCCTTCTCGCAGCGGCCGTACCTCGTGAGGAGTTCGTCGACCTGGCCGACCATGGCGTCGGTGGACTCCACGTGCGGCCCCAGGAACGTCTCCACGCCCCACGTCGCGCTGAGCTGGGAGCGTGTCGCCGGCTCCGGGGTGAAGGCCAGCAGGGGGATCGGCGAGCGGTAGCGGGAGAGGCGGCGGGCCGTGTCGCCGGACTGGGTGAAGGCGACCAGGAACTTGGCGCCGAGGAAGTCGCCCATCTCTGCGGCCGCGCGGGCGACGGCGCCGCCCTGGGTGCGGGGCTTGTTGCGTTCGGTCAGGGGCGGGAGACCCTTGGCCAGAATGTCCTCCTCCGCCGCTTCGACGATCTTCGCCATCGTTCTGACCGTCTCGACGGGGTACTTGCCGACGCTGGTCTCGCCGGAGAGCATCACCGCGTCGGTGCCGTCGATGACGGCGTTGGCGACGTCGCTGGCCTCGGCACGGGTCGGGCGGGAGTTCTCGATCATCGAGTCCAGCATCTGCGTCGCCACGATCACCGGCTTGGCGTTGCGCTTCGCGAGCTTGATCGCGCGCTTCTGGACGATGGGGACCTGTTCCAGCGGCATTTCGACGCCCAGGTCTCCGCGGGCCACCATGATGCCGTCGAATGCCGCCACGATGTCGTCGATGGCGTCGACGGCCTGTGGTTTCTCGATCTTGGCGATGACCGGGAGGCGGCGGCCTTCCTCGTCCATGATGCGGTGGACGTCCTTGATGTCGCGTCCGCTGCGGACGAAGGAGAGGGCGATGATGTCGAAGCCGGTGCGCAGGGCCCAGCGGAGGTCGGCTTCGTCCTTGTCGGAGAGGGCGGGGACGGAGACGGCGACGCCGGGGAGGTTGAGGCCTTTGTTGTCGGAGATGACGCCGCCTTCGATGACGGTCGTGTGGACGCGGGGGCCGTCGACCTTGGTGACTTCGAGGCATACCTTGCCGTCGTCGACGAGGATGCGTTCGCCGGTGGTGACGTCGGCTGCGAGTCCGGCGTAGGTGGTGCCGCAGGTTTCGCGGTCGCCGGGGGTGCCTTCTTCGACGGTGATGGTGAAGGTGTCGCCGCGTTCAAGGAGTACGGGGCCTTCGGTGAAGCGGCCGAGTCGGATCTTCGGGCCTTGAAGGTCGGCGAGGAGTCCGACGCTGCGGCCGGTTTCGTCGGAGGCCTTGCGTACGCGTTGGTAGCGCTCCTCGTGCTCGGCGTAGCCGCCGTGGCTGAGGTTGAATCGGGCGACGTCCATTCCGGCGTCGACCAGTGCCTTGATCTGGTCGTATGAGTCGGTGGCGGGGCCCAGTGTGCAGACGATCTTTGCTCGGCGCATGGTTTGAGCCTAGGCCTTACCGGCCGGTAGAGAATTGGTCGGGCGTGACTACTCAACAACCGTTGGGTGAAGCGGTGTTGACAACTGTTGAATTGTGCGGATGGCTGCTCTGATGAGCAATAGGACTCCTGTCACGCATTTGGAGTCGTGCATTCGCGCTGTCGGGTTTTTGAATGTGTGGTCAAAGGCGGGGTGGTGCCATGGTGAATCGGGCGTCGACCTGGGCGTGGACGTGTTGCCGCTGGGGTTCGAGGTCGAGGGGTGCGGCGGTGGTTTCCTCGGCGGAGGCTGCGTAGGCGGCTGAGCGCATGCGGCCTCCGGGTGCTTGGGGGTAGGGCGGGGGGTTCTCGGCACCGATGTCGGCGAGTTCGACGAGGGCGGCGAGGGTGGTGCCGAGGGCGTCGGCGTATTCGCGGGCGCGTTGGACGGCTTCGTGGACGGCTTGTTGGCGGGCTTGGCGGTGGGCGGGTGAGTCGGGGCGTAGGGCCCACCAGGGGCCGTCGACGCGGGTGAGGTCGAGGTCGGCCAGTCGGGTGGTGAGTTCGCCGAGGGCGGTGAAGTCGGTGAGTTCGGCGGTGATGTGGACGCGGCCGTGGTAGGTGCGGATGCGTTCGGCGCGGCCGTGTTTGGTGAGTTCGGGGGTGATGGAGAAGGCGCCGGTTTCGAGGCGTTCGACGGCGTCGCCGTAGGTTTTGATGAGGTCGAGGGCGGTGGTGTTGCGGCGGGTGAGGTCGTCGAGGGCGGTGCGGCGGTCGCGGCCGCGGGCGGTGACGGTGATGCCGATGCGGGCGATTTCGGGGTCGACTTCGAGGTGGGCTTGGCCGCGGACGGCGATACGGGGGGCGTCGGGGGTGCCGTAGGGGAGGGCGGGTGGCTGGGGTTCGTGGGCGGTGGTCATATGGCCCACTGTGTCAGCTCGGTGTGCTGTCACTGGTTTGGTTGGGGGGTTGGGTCATCGGATCGATACCTGGTGGGTCTGTTGCGGCCGGTCATGTCCGGGTCAGAATCTACGCGCGTTATCTACGCGCGTCGTCGAAGTCCGTGTGGCTGGAGGAGAGCACATGCCGTTGAACCGCCGGAAGTTTCTGAAGAAGTCCGCCGTGACCGGGGCGGGGGTGGCGCTGGCCGGTGCGGCGGCGGCTCCGGCGGCTCAGGCCGCGGAGGTGAGGAAGGGCCCGAAGCCGGCGAAGCGGTACTCGCTGACGGTGATGGGCACGACGGACCTGCACGGGCACATCTTCAACTGGGACTATTTCAAGAACGCGGAGTACACGGACGCCAAGGGCAACGCGCAGGGTCTGGCCCGTATCTCGACGCTGGTCGAGCAGGTCCGTGCGGAGAAGGGCCGCCGCAACACGCTGCTGCTGGATGCGGGCGACACGATTCAGGGCACCCCGTTGACGTACTACTACGCGAAGGTCGACCCGATCACGGCCGAGGGCGGGCCGGTGCACCCGATGGCGCAGGCGATGAACGAGATCGGGTACGACGCGGTGGCGCTGGGCAACCACGAGTTCAACTACGGCATCGAGACGCTGCGGAAGTTCGAGGAGCAGTGCGACTTCCCGCTGCTGGGTGCGAACGCGCTGGACGCGAAGACGCTGAAGCCCGCGTTCCCGCCGTACTTCTTCAAGAAGTTCCATGTGAAGGGTGCCCCGCCGGTCAAGGTTGCGGTTCTGGGGCTGACGAATCCCGGCATCGCGATCTGGGACAAGGCGTATGTGCAGGGGAAGATGACGTTCCCGGGTCTGGAGGAGCAGGCGGCGAAGTGGGTGCCCAGGCTGCGTTCGATGGGTGCGGACGTGGTGGTGGTGTCGGCGCACTCCGGGTCGTCCGGCACTTCCTCGTACGGTGACCAGCTGCCGTATGTCGAGAACTCGGCGGCGCTGGTGGCGCAGCAGGTGCCGGGGATCGACGCGATTCTGGTGGGTCATGCGCACACGGAGATCGCCGAGTTGAAGGTGACGAACGAGAAGACCGGTAGGACGGTGGTGCTGTCGGAGCCGTTGGCCTATGCGGAGCGGCTGTCGCTGTTCGACTTCGAGTTGGTTTTCGCGAAGGGCCGGTGGACGGTGGAGTCGGTCGCGGCGACGGTGCGCGACTCGAAGACGGTCGCCGACGATCCGAAGATCACCAAGCTGCTGCAGGACGAGCACGACGTCGTCGTGGCGTATGTCAACCAGGTCGTCGGCACTGCGACGGAGACCCTGACGACCGTCGAGGCGCGTTACAAGGACGCTCCGATCATCGACCTGATCACCACGGTGCAGGAGGATGTGGTCAGGGCGGCGCTGGTGGGCACGGAGTACGCGTCGTTGCCGGTGATCTCGCAGGCCTCGCCGTTCTCGCGGACCTCGGAGATCCCGGCGGGCGATGTGACCATCCGGGATCTGTCGAGTCTGTACGTGTACGACAACACGCTGGTCGCGAAGCTGATGACGGGCGCGCAGGTCAAGGCGTACCTGGAGTATTCGGCGGAGTATTTCGTGCAGACGGCGGCGGGTGCGGCGGTCGATGTGGAGAAGTTGACCAATGCGGGTGGTCGCCCGGATTACAACTACGACTATGTGTCGGGGTTGTCGTACGAGATCGACATTGCGCAGGCGGCGGGTTCGCGGATCAGGAACCTGACCTACAACGGGGCCGCGTTGGATGATGCGCAGCAGTTCGTGTTCGCGGTGAACAACTACCGGGCGAACGGTGGTGGCGCGTTTCCGCATGTGGCGTCGGCGCAGGAGTTGTGGTCGGAGTCGACTGAGATCCGGACCCGGATCGCGGAGTGGGTGACGGCGAAGGGTGTGCTGGATCCGAAGGATTTCGCGTCGGTGGGCTGGAAGCTGACGCGGGAGGGCACGCCCGTCTTCTGACCGTCTGGTCCGGGGGTCTTCAGTTCCCGTCCGTGAGGGGTGTGAGTGTCTTCGGGTGGCGCGCGGGCGGGAGCTGGGACTGGTGGGGTTGCAGGCCGAAGGTGGTGAATGCGGTGCGGTGGGGCAGGGGGTAGGGCTCCTTGCCGGTCAGGGAGTTGAGGATGGTGGCGCTGCGCCAGGCGGCGAGGCCGAGGTCGGGGGTGCCGACGCCGTGGGCGTGGGGTGCGGCGTTCTGGATGTGGATCGCTCCGGTGATGGCGGGGTCGAGGAGGAGGCGGTATTCGTCGTCGATGCGGGGGCGGTTCTGGCTGTCGCGGCGTAGGTGGGGGTCGAGGCCGGCGAGGAGGCGGGTGAGGGGGCGTTCGCGGTAGCCGGTGGCGAGGACGACGGCGTCGGTGGTGAGCCGGGTTCGGGTGTTCTGTTGGGTGTGTTCGAGGTGGAGTTCGATTCTGCTGGTGGCGATACGGCCGGCGGTGCGGACGTGGACGCCGGGGGTGAGGACGGCGTCGGGCCAGCCGCCGTGCAGGGTGCGGCGGTAGAGCTCGTCGTGGATGGCGGCGATGGTGTGGGTGTCGATGCCTTTGTGGAGTTGCCACTGTGCGGCGATGAGGTTGTCGCGGACGGGTTCGGGCAGGGCGTGGAAGTAGCGGGTGTAGTCGGGGGTGAAGTGTTCCAGGCCGAGCTTGGAGTACTCCATGGGGGCGAAGGCTTCGGTGCGGCCGATCCAGTGCAGTTTTTCGCGGCCGGCGGGGCGGTGGCGCAGTAGGTCGAGGAAGACTTCGGCGCCGGACTGTCCGGAGCCGACGACGGTGATGTGGTCGGCGGCGATGAGGGTGTCGCGGTGGTCGAGGTAGTCGGCGGCGTGGATGACGGGTACGCCGGGTGTGTCGACGAGGGGGCGGAGCGGGTCGGGGATGTGGGGTTCGGTGCCGATGCCGAGGACGATGTTCCTGGTGTAGGTGCGGCCGAGGGATTGGGCTTGTGAGTCGGTGTCGAGCTGGGTGAAGTCGACTTCGAAGAGGTCGTGTTCGGGGTTCCAGCGGACGGCGTCGACCTGGTGGCGGAAGTGGAGTCCGGGGAGGTTGTCGGCGACCCAGCGGCAGTAGGCGTCGTATTCGGCGCGTTGGATGTGGAAGTGCTCGGCGAAGTAGAAGGGGAAGAGCCGGTCGCGGGTTTTGAGGTAGTTGAGGAAGGTCCAGGGACTGGTGGGGTCGGCGAGGGTGACCAGGTCGGCGAGGAACGGTACTTGGATGGTGGCGCCGTCGATGAGCAGGCCGGGGTGCCAGTCGAAGGTGGGGCGTTGTTCGTAGAAGACGGCGTCGAATTCGGCGAGGGGGTGGGCGAGGGCGGCGAGGGAGAGGTTGAAGGGGCCGATGCCGATGCCGACCAGGTCGCGGGGGGCTTGGGCTGTATGGGGCGGGGTGTGGGGGTTGGTGGGGCGGGTCATCGGGGGGTGTTTCCTTCCACCAGTGTGAGGAGGGCGGCCAGGTCCTGGGGGGTGGTGTGGGGGTTGAGGAGGGTGGCTTTGAGCCAGAGGCGGTCGTTCATCCGGGCTCGGCCGAGGACGGCGCGGCCGTCGGTGAGGAGTTGTCTGCGTACGGCGGCCACGGTGTCGTCGGTGGCGTGGGTGGGCCGGAACAGGACGGTGCTGATGGTGGGCCGGTCGTGGAGTTCGAGGGCGGGGTGGGTGTCGATGAGGTCGGCGAGGTCGTGGGCGTGGGCGCATACCTGGTCGATGAGTGCGCCGAGCCCGCTGCGGCCGAGGGTTCTGAGGGTGACGGCGATCTTGAGGATGTCGGGTCTGCGGGTGGTGCGCAGGGAGCGGCCGAGGAGGTCGGGGAGGCCGGCTTCGGTGTCGTCGTCGGCGTTGAGGTAGTCGGCGCGCTGGTGGAGGGCGGCGAGGTCGCGGGGGTCGGTGACGGTGAGGAGGCCGGCGGCGATGGGCTGCCAGCCGAGTTTGTGCAGGTCGAGGGTGATGGTGTCGGCGGCTTCGAGGCCGGCGAGTTTGGTGCGGTGGCGTTCGCTGAACAGGAGTGCGCCGCCGTATGCGGCGTCGATGTGCAGGCGGGCGCCGTGGGCGCGGCAGTGGGCGGCGATGTCGGGCAGCGGGTCGATGAGTCCGGCGTCGGTGGTGCCGGCGGTGGCTGCGACGAGGAGGGGGCCGCGCAGGTCGGTGAGGGCTTTGTCGAGGGTGGCGGGGTCGAGGGTGCCGGTGGGGGCGGGCAGGACGACGGGGTCGGGCAGGCCCAGCAGCCAGGCGGCGCGGCCGAGGGAGTGGTGGGCGTTCGTGGCGTGGACGAGCTGGAGGCGGGGGCCGTGGGTCTCGCGGGCGAGCAGCAGGGCGAGGTGGTTGGATTCGGTGCCGCCGGTGGTGACGAGGGCGTCGGCGGCGCCGACTTCGTGGGCGAGCGCCTGTGTCACGAGGGTTTCGAGGGTGGAGGCGGCCGGGGCCTGGTCCCAGGAGTCGAGGGATGGGTTGAGGGCGCTGGCGGCGAGGTCGGCGGCGGTGGCGACGGCGAGGGGTGGGCAGTGCAGGTGGGCGGCGCACAGGGGGTGCGCCGGGTCGGCGGAGCCTGCGGCGAGGGTGTGTACGAGGACGTGCAGGGCGTCCGGGTGGCCTTCGTCGGGCAGTACGTCGCCCACTGCGGCCCGGACCTGCGCGGCGACGGCGTCCGGGCCGCCGGCGGGCAGTGGCCCGCCGCGCGCTCGGGTGCCGTCCTGGAGGGCGTGGAGCACGGTGTCGAGCAACGGCCGTAGCGCGCCCGGGCCTTGGGGGCCTGAGGCTAGGGGCGGCGTGGGCATGCTTCCAGCTTGTACGCGGATGGGGCTACACGCCTGAAACGCCCGGGGATCGGTACCCGAAAGGGGTACGGGTTGGCGGGCGCGGGCCCGTCAACCCGGTGCCGCGTTGCGGGCCCGTCAACCCGGTGCCGCGTTGCGGGCCCGCCACCCTATGCCGCGTTGCGGGAGCGTGCCGGGCCCCGCGTCTGCGGCGTGATCCGCCGGACGGGCTCTACACCTTCCGCGTGATCCGCCGGACGGCTCTACGCCTGCCGTACTCGCAAGGCGCGGGCCAGATCGTCCAGTTGGTCGGCCAGCTTGCGGCGCAGGGCCGGGATGGGGTCGGCGTCGCGCAGGCACTCCTCGCCGAGGCGCAGGGTGTCGGTGTCGACGGCGTGGGTGGGGAAGGCCCAGCGGCCGGCGGCATCGGCGATGGCGGGGCCGCGGCGGGCGGCTACGGCGACGGCGTCCTCGTAGTAGCGCGGCACGTACTCCCGTACGAGGTCGGCCTGTTCGGGCTGCCAGAAGCCCTGGGCGGTGGCGGTGAACAGGTAGTTGGACAGGTCGTCCGTGGCGAACATGGCCTCCCAGGCGGTGTGCTTGGCCGCCGGGTCGGGCAGGGCGGCGCGGCAGCGGGCGGCGCCCTCCTGGCCGGTGGCGCTGGGGTCGCGGTTCAGCTCGGCCGCTATGGCCGTCTCGTCGGTGGCGCCGAGGACGGCGAGGCGGGCGAGGACGCGCCAGCGCAGCTCGGGGTCGAGTTCCGGTCCGCCGGGGACGGTGCCCTCGGTCAGCCAGGCGGCGATGGTGTCGGGCTGGGCGGCGACGTCGATGAAGTGGCGTACGGCGAGCAGGCGCAGGCCGGGGTTGTCGCCGTCCTCGGTGCGGCGCAGCAGGTCGCGGCAGAGGGAGGAGATGGTGGTCAGGGCGGCGGGGCGGTCCTCGGGGGCGAGGTAGCGGTCGGTGATCTGGGTGGTGGCGAAGCCGAGGACGCCTTGGACGAGGGCGAGGTCGGTCTCGCGCGGGAGGTGGGCGCGGGCGGTGTCCAGGTAGGTGGTGGGCGGGAGTTCGCCGTCGCGGACGGCGTCCCTGAGGGCGTTCCACACCACCGCGCGGGTGAGGGGTTCGGGCAGGCCGGACAGTCCGTCGCGCACGGCCCGGAAGGACTCCGGGTCGAAGCGGACCTTCGCGTAGGTGAGGTCGCTGTCGTTGAGCAGCAGCAGCGCGGGGCGCTTGCCGATGGGCCGGCCGTGGGTCTGCGGGATGTCGAGGTCGAGGCGTTCGCGCAGGGTGAGGCGGCCTTCGTCGGTGAGGTCGGGGTCGTAGAGGCCGACGGCGATGCGGTGCGGGCGGCTGCCGGTGCGTTCGACGGTGAGGGTGTAGGTGCCGTTGTCGCCGGTGACGCGTGGGGTGAGGGTGTCGACGCCGGTGGTGCGCAGCCAGGCGTCGGCCCAGGCGTGGACGTCGCGTTCGGTGGCGGCGGCGAGGGAGTCGATGAAGTCGGCGAGGGTGGCGTTGCCGAACCGGTGCCGGGTGAAGTGGGTGTTGATGCCGGCGAGGAAGTCCTTCTCGCCGAGCCAGGCCACCAACTGGCGGAGCGCGGAGGCGCCCTTGGCGTAGGAGATGCCGTCGAAGTTCAAGAGGGCGGAGGCGGTGTCGTTGACGGCTTCGGGGGCGACGGGGTGGGTGGAGGGGCGCTGGTCGGCGTCGTAGCCCCAGCCCTTGCGGACGACGCCGAAGTCGGTCCAGGTGTCGGTGAAGCGGGTGGCCTCGGTGAGGGTCTGGTAGCCCATGTACTCGGCGAAGGACTCGTTGAGCCAGATGTCGTCCCACCACTTGAGGGTGACGAGGTCGCCGAACCACATGTGGGCCATCTCGTGGGCGATGACCATGGCGCGGGTCTGCCGCTCGGTGTCGGTGACGGCGGAGCGGTAGACGAACTCGTCGCGGAAGGTGACCAGTCCGGGGTTCTCCATGGCGCCGGCGTTGAACTCGGGGACGAACGCCTGGTCGTAGGAGTCGAAGGGGTACGGTTCCTCGAACTTCTCGTGGTAGCGGTCGTAGCACGCGCGCGTGACGTCGAGGATTTCGTCGGCGTCGGCGTCCAGGTAGGGCGCGAGGGAGCGGCGGCAGTGGATGCCGAAGGGCAGGCCGCGGTGTTCGGTGCGCACGGAGTGCCAGGGGCCGGCGGCGACGGCGACGAGGTAGGTGGAGATCAGCGGGGTGGGCGCGGCCTTCCATACGCCGTCGGTGTGCTCGGTGATGCCGTTGGCGAGGACGGTCCAGCCGTCGGGTGCCTTCACCGACAGTTCGAAGACGGCCTTGAGGTCGGGCTGGTCGAAGGCGGCGAAGACCCGCTGGACGTCGTCCATGAACAGCTGGGTGTAGACGTAGGTCTCGCCGTCGGTGGGGTCGGTGAAGCGGTGCATGCCCTCGCCGGTGTGCGAGTAGCGCATGGCGGCGTCGACGCGCAGTTCGTGGTCGCCGGGGGTGAGGTTCTTCAGGGGCAGGCGGTTCTCGTCCAGGGTTTCCGGGTCGAGGGGCTGTCCGTCGAGGGTGACCGAGCGCAGCTCGGCGGGCCTGAGCTCGACGAAGGTGTCCGTGACGTCCTGGTCCGCGCGGACGGTGAACCTGATCACGGTACGGGAGTCGAAGGTCTCGTCCCCGGTGGTCAGATCGAGGTCGATCGTGTAGTGGCGGACGTCGAGGAGCTGGGCACGGGTCTGCGCTTCGTCGCGCGTGAGTACGGACATGGAGGACATGCTGCCTGATGGCACTGACAGGGGGACAGGGGCGGAGGGGTATACGGGCCTGCGTGGGGTCCCGCGCCGGTGGCGCGGCCCAGCCGGTGGCCTGGACGACCGGACCGCGCCCGGGCCGCTGACGGGGAGTGCTCGCCGGCTGACGAGGAGTGCACGGCGCGCGATGCCCGCGTGGGTCCCTGTCCCGTCCTGGGTGAGGTCGGCCGGGGTCAGTCGGCCGGGGACGCGGTGGCGTTCTCGGTGTCCTCGGCGATTCTCTCGTGGTGCCGGATGACCTCGGCGATGATGAAGTTGAGGAATTTCTCAGCAAACCCCGGGTCCAGCTTGGCGCTCTCCGCGAGGGCGCGCAGCCGGGCGATCTGCCGTCCCTCGCGGTCCGGGTCGGCGGGCGGCAGCCGGTGCACGGCCTTGAGGTGTCCGACCTGCTGGGTGCACTTGAAGCGCTCGGCGAGCATGTGGACGACGGCCGCGTCGATGTTGTCGATGCTGTCGCGCAGCCGGGCGAGCTCCTCGCGGACGGCCGGATCGACGTCACCGGTGGTGGTGTTGCTGGTGGTCATGGGCTCCCACCCTACGGGGCGGCGTCGCGGGCCGCGCCGATCACCTGGTGGAAGGCCCCGTCCTCATGCCCGCCGGGCACGCGTTCCGTCTCACGGAAGCCGAGCCCGAGGGGGAAACCGGTTTTCCGGCGGAGCCGCACCCGGGGCGGGCGGCTCCGCCGTACGGTGGCTCGCCCTACAGCGCGGACGCCGCCCGGGCTATGTCCTTCGCGAAGTGGCTGACCTCGGTGTAGACACCGGGAACGCCGGTGCGGGCGCAGCCGTCACCCCAGCTGACGATGCCGACCTGGATCCACTTGCCCGCGTCGTCCTTGCGGAACATGGGGCCGCCGGAGTCGCCCTGGCAGGTGTCGACGCTGCCGCTCTGGTAGCCGGCGCACAGTTCCTCCGCGGACACCAGGCGGTTGCCGTAGTGCCACTTGCACGCGCGGTCGCTGACGAACGGCACGGTGGCCTTCTGGAGCTTGGTCGTGCCGGTCCCCGCGCCCTCCTTCGTGTCGCCCCAGCCGGCGATGGTGAACATGCCGCGGTCGTAGCGGTTGGTGGTGGCGATCTTCAGCGTGGGCTTGTCGATGGGCCGGGCCAGCTTGATCAGCGCCCAGTCCTTGCCCGTGCCGTCATAGCCCGGTGCCACCTTGACCTTGGTCGACTTGACCTTGATCGCGGCGGAGGAGTTGAGGTCGGCGACACCCGCGGTGACGGTGATGCGGGTGTTGTTGCCGGAGCCCTCCATGCAGTGGGCGGCGGTCAGGACGATGTCCTTCTTGTACAGCGCCCCGCCACAGCCCATGGAGAGGTGGACCATGAAGGGGAACTCGTTCTGTGCGGCGGGCTTTCCGCCGATGACGCGCGTGTCCGCGGCGTGCGCGCTGACCGGCTGGAGGCTGGCGACCGCGAGGGCGACGGCACCGGCTGCCGCGGCTCTCTTCGCCAGGGTCAGGCCCGTTCTTCTCGTCGCGATATGGGTCAACGTACTTCCCTTCGTGGGGGATTGGGCGGCTCGCAAGTATGAAGATCGGATGGCGTGCATGACAAGGACAGATCTCACGCCCCGGCGGAGGAACCCGGCCGGCGAAAATCAGCTCTCACCCCCGTAGAGTGGAATCGGGTTCAAGGCGTCTTGGGGGTACGGGCGTGGCGAACGACGGACCGGTCGAGCACGGCTACCCACACCTTCAGACGGTGCGGGCCGCCATCACCGCGCTGTACAGGCGGCTGTCGTACGACACCGTCCAGACGTTCGCGACCAGCGTGGCCCCGGCCGACGTGGCCTTCTGCGACACCGACGACCTGTATCTGGGCGCCCAGCGGGTGGCCCGCGAGCTGGTGCGGCACTACCGGCTGCCGGACGCCCGCCTGATCGTCAGCTTCCGGGAGATGCAGCACGCGGCGAACGTCGAACTCGCCGCGGGCCCCGAGTACTTCGTGGAGTTGAACGACCGCTTCCGCACCCACCGCCGGGACATCGGCGCGGCGCTGGCGCACGAGGTGATGCATGTGTATCTGCACCGCCTGGGCCTGTCCTTCGACGGCACGCGGGACAACGAGATCCTCACGGACACGGCGACGACGTATCTGGGCGCCGGCTGGCTGCTGCTGGACGCGTACCGGGAGGACTCGGCGTCCAGTCAGAAGCTCGGCTATCTGACCCCGGAGGAGTTCGGGTACGTCCTCGCCAAACGCGCCATGGTGTTCGGGGAGGATCCGTCGACGTGGTTCACCAGCCCGCAGGCGTACACGGCGTTCGTGGAGGGCAGGTCCCTGGCCCGCCGGGACGAGCAGCAGCCCCCGCTCACGGCGGCGGGCTGGGCGGGCCGCCGGCGCTACGCCCGCGACCGGCGGCACGCTCAGGACCGGCACGCCCTGGTCGCGGCGCCGGGCGCGCCGTACGCCTTCACGCCGGACGCGCGCGGGCCGCTGCGGGTGTCGTTTCCCTGCCCGACGTGTCACCAGCGGATCCGGGTGCCGGTGCGGGGGCGTGTGCGGGCGCGCTGTGCGCTGTGCAGGACGGTGCTGGAGTGCGATACGTAGGTGTGGTGGTGGTCGGGTGTTGGTGCCGAGGTCAGTCCACCTGGCTCCCGTACACCGCCCCCGGAGCCTCCGCGGCGTCCAGCAGCCCGCGTACCGCCCCCTCTACTTCGGTCACGTCCCACCGCGCGCCCTTGTCGGTCTCGGGTCCCGCCCGCCACCCCTCCATCACGGCGATCCGGCCCCCTTCCGCCTCGAAGACCCGCCCGGTGATCCCCGCGCTCGCGGCCGAGCCGAGCCAGACGACGAGCGGGGAGACGTTCTCCGGGGCCATGGCGTCGAATCCGCTGTCCGGCGCCGCCATGGCCGTCGCGAACGTGCGGTCCGTCATCCGTGTGCGCGCTGCCGGGGCAATCGCGTTGACCTGTACGCCGTACCGCCCGAGCTCTGCCGCCGCGACCAGGGTCAGGCCGACGATCCCGGCCTTCGCGGCGCTGTAGTTTCCCTGTCCGACGGAGCCCAACAGACCTGCTCCGCTGCTGGTGTTGACGATCCGGGCCACCGGTGTGCGGCCGGCCTTGGCCTCGGCCCGCCAGTGCGCTGCGGCATGTTTCAGCGGCAGGAAGTGGCCCTTGAGGTGGACGCGTACGACGGCGTCCCAGTCGTCCTCCTCGAGGTTGACCAGCATCCGGTCGCGCAGGAAGCCGGCGTTGTTGACGAGCGTGTCGAGCCGGCCGTACGTCCCCAGCGCGAGCTGGATCAGGGATGCCGCGCCGTCGGTCGTGGCGACGTCCCCGCCGTGCGCGACCGCTTCACCACCTCGTGCCCGGATCTCCGCGACCACCCGTGCGGCCGGACTGTCGGCCGCGGGTGCCCCGTCCAGCCCGACCCCGAGGTCATTGACGACGACGCGTGCGCCCTCGGCGGCGAAGGCGAGCGCGTGGGCCCTGCCGAGCCCTCGCCCGGCCCCGGTGACGACGACGACCCGCCCGTCGCAGATTCGGCTCATCTCACCCCTCCTTGTGGGCGGTCGCGGCATCCAGGAACGCGGGCCGCTCCCCGCCTCCGTGCACGAGCAGGCTCGCCCCGCTGATGTACGAGGCGGCGTCGGAGGCGAGGAACACGGCGGCCGCACCGACGTCGGACGGTTCCGCGAGCCGTCCGAGCGGAACCGTGCGCGACACCGCCGCGATCCCGTCCTTGCCCCCGTAGTGCAGGTGGGACAGCTCCGTTCGCACCATCCCGGCCACCAGCGTGTTGACCCGCACATCCGGCGCCCACTCGACGGCCATGGAGCGGGCGAGGCTCTCCAGTCCCGCCTTGGCGGCGCCGTATGCGGCCGAGCCGGGGGACGGGCGGCTGCCGCTGACGCTGCCGATCATCACCACACACCCCTTGGCCCGTGCGAGGTGCTCGTAGGCGGCGAGCGAGGCGGTCAGCGGGGCGACGAGGTTCAGTTCGACGACACGGGCATGCCGCTCGGCGTCGACGTCGGTGAGCAGCCGGTACGGAGTACCGCCCGCGTTGTTGACGAGGACGTCGAGCCGGGGCAGCGCGGCGAAGAAGTCCCGTACGGCCCTCTGGTCGCGCAGGTCGACGGACACGAACCGGCAGCCCTCGAGCGGAGTGTCGGCCGGTCTGCGCGCACAGGTGACGACGTCGGCGCCCGCGTCGACGAAGGCCCGCGCGATCCCGGCGCCGACTCCTCGGGTGCCACCGGTGACGACGACGGTCCGGCCGGCCAGGCTCGGGCGCCGTGAGTTTTCCACAAGGGGTGCTTTGTCCACAGGGGCTCCCACTGCCGAACGGCGGCTGCTAGCTTCAAAGCCTCATACCTAACAAATGTTTGGTGGAAAGGTAGCTGATGTGCTCATGGGTGTCTCCACCTCGTCCCCGGGAAAGGGGCCCGGAAAAAATGGAATCGCCGTCGTCACGGTCGACCATCCGCCGGTGAACGCCCTGCCGGTGGCCGGCTGGTACGCCCTCGCGGACGCGGTGCGCGCGGCCGGCCGGGACACCGAGGTCCGCTGTGTCGTCCTGGCCGCCGAGGGGCGGGGCTTCAACGCGGGTGTGGACATCAAGGAGATACAGGCGCGGGGCGACAGCGCCCTGCTCGGCGCCAACTCCGGCTGCGCCGAGGCGTTCGCGGCGGTGTACGAGTGCGAGGTTCCCGTCGTGGCGGCGGTGCAGGGCTTCTGCCTGGGCGGCGGCATCGGCCTGGTGGGGAACGCGGACGCGATCGTGGCGAGCGAGGACGCCGTCTTCGGCCTGCCCGAGCTGGACCGGGGCGCCCTCGGCGCGGCCACGCACCTGGCCCGCCTGGTCCCCCAGCACCTCATGCGCACGCTGTACTACACCTCGCGCACGGTGAGCGCGGCCGAGCTGCAGGCGCACGGCTCGGTGTGGCGGGTGGTGCGACGCGGGGAACTGCGGGCGGCGGCTCTGGAGTTGGCCCGCGAGATCGCCGCCAAGGACGGCCGGCTGCTGCGCCTGGCCAAGGCCGCCATCAACGGTATCGACCCGGTCGACGTGCGCCGCAGCTACCGCTTCGAGCAGGGCTTCACCTTCGAGGCGGGCCTGAGCGGGGTGGCCGGCCGCGTCCGCAGCGGCTTCGGAAAGGACGTGCCCGAGTGACCGACAAGACGATGACCGCCGACGAGGCCGTCTCCCGGCTGCGGAGCGGTATGACCCTCGGCATCGGCGGCTGGGGCTCGCGCCGCAAACCGATGACCCTGGTGAGAGCACTGCTCCGCACCGGGATCACCGATCTCACCGTCGTCTCGTACGGCGGTCCGGACGTCGGCATGCTGGCCGCCGCCGGCCGGATCCGGAAGCTGGTCGCCGCCTTCGCCACCCTCGACTCGATCCCGCTCGAACCGCACTACCGGGCGGCGCGCGAACGCGGGGCGTTCGAGCTGATGGAGATCGACGAGGCGATGTTCCTGTGGGGGCTGCAGGCCGCCGCGAACAGACTGCCGTTTCTCCCGGTCCGGGCCGGCCTCGGTTCGGACGTGATGCGGGTGAACCCCGCGCTGCGCACGGTGACGTCCCCCTACGAGGACGGCGAGACGTTGGTGGCCATGCCGGCCCTGCGCCTGGACGCGGCGCTGGTCCATGTGAACCGCGCGGACCGGCGGGGCAACGGGCAGTATCTGGGCCCCGACCCGTACTTCGACGACCTGTTCTGCGCGGCGGCCGAGCGGGCGTACGTCTCCTGCGAGCGGATCGTGGACACGGCCGAGCTGACGAAGGAGGCCGCACCGCAGACGCTCCTCGTCCAGCGGCACACGGTGGCCGGCGTCGTCGAGGCGCCGAACGGCGCCCACTTCACCTCCTGCGCACCCGACTACGCCCGGGACGAGGCCTTCCAGAAGCACTACGCCGGCACGCCCTGGCCACAGTTCGCCGAGCAGTTCCTCGGCGGCGACGAGCCCGCATACCGGTCCGCCGTCCAGGCCTGGCACAAGGAGCGGCCATGAGCACCAAGGCGTCCGCACCCACCCGTGCCGAGTACTGCGTGATCGGCTGCGCCGAGGCCTGGCGCGGGGCCGGCGAGATCCTGGCGAGCCCCATGGGGCTGATCCCCTCCATCGGCGCCCGGCTCGCCCGCCGCACCTTCGCCCCCGACCTGCTGCTGACCGACGGCGAGGCGACGCTGGTGGACGTCGACGGCACACCTGAGGGCTGGCTGCCGTACCGCCGGCACCTCACCCTGGTCACCGGTGGCCGACGGCACGTGATGATGGGCGCGAGCCAGATCGACCGCTACGGCAACCAGAACATCTCCTGCATCGGCGACTGGACGAAACCCGCCCGGCAACTGCTCGGCGTACGCGGAGCGCCGGTCAACACGCTGAACAATCCGACGAGTTACTGGATCCCCCGGCATTCCCGGCGGGTGTTCGTCGAACGCGTCGACATGGTGTGCGGGGTCGGGTACGACCGCGCCGCCGCGCACCCGGAGACGGCACGCTTCCACCATCTGGCCCGGGTCGTCTCCGACCTCGGCGTCTTCGACTTCGCCACGCGGGACCACACGATGCGGGTGGCGTCACTGCACCCGGGGGTGAGCGTCGAGGAGGTGCGGGAAGCGACGGGCTTCGCGCTGACGGTCTCGCCCGAGGTGCCGCCGACCCGCGCGCCCACGACCGAGGAACTGCGCCTGATCCGTGAGGTGATCGACCCGGCGAACACCCGGGACCGGGAGGTGCGGACCTGATGGAGACGGCGCTCACCAGACTGCTCGGCGTACGGCACCCCGTCGTGCAGACCGCGATGGGCTGGGTGGCGGGCCCCCGCCTGGTCTCGGCGACGGCGAACGCGGGGGCGCTCGGCATCCTGGCGTCGGCGACGATGACGCTCGACCAGCTGCGCGAGGCGATACGCGAGGTCGCATCGCGGACGACCGCACCCTTCGGCGTCAATCTGCGGGCCGACGCGGGCGACGCGGCCGACCGGGTCCAGATCATGATCGACGAGGGTGTCCGGGTCGCCTCGTTCGCCCTCGCCCCCACCCCCGAACTGATCGGCGCCCTCAAGGAGTCGGGCACGGTGGTCATCCCGTCCGTCGGGGCGCGGCGCCATGCCGAGAAGGTCGCGGGGTGGGGCGCGGACGCGGTGATCGTGCAGGGCGGCGAGGGCGGCGGCCACACCGGCGAGGTGGCGACGACGGTGCTGCTGCCCCAGGTCGTGGACGCCGTGGACATCCCGGTCGTGGCGGCGGGCGGTTTCTTCGACGGGCGGGGTCTGGTCGCGGCGCTGGCGTACGGGGCGGCGGGCGTCGCCATGGGCACGCGGTTCCTGCTGACGTCGGACTCTGCGGTGCCGGACGCGGTGAAGGCGAGGTATCTGGCGGCGACGGTCAGGGACGTCACGGTCACGACGGCGATCGACGGCCTGCCGCACCGCATGCTGCGCACGGAACTGGTCGACGCGCTGGAGAGATCCGGCCGTACGACGACCCTGCTGCGGGCCATACGCAGGGCGGCCGGGTTCCGGAAGCTGTCCGGCCGCACCTGGCGCGGCATGATCCAGGACGGCTTCGCGATGAAGCACGGCAAGGACCTGACCTTCAGCCAGGTCCTGCTGGCCGCCAACACGCCGATGCTGCTGAAGGCGTCGATGGTGGACGGTCGTACGGACGTCGGGGTGATGGCGTCCGGGCAGGCCGCCGGGGTCATCGAGGACCTGCCGTCGTGCGCGGAGCTGGTGGAGCGGGTGATGGCGCAGGCCGAGGAGACGCTGAAGTCCTTGGAGCTGCTCAGATCCTCTCGATGATCGTCACGTTCGCCTGTCCCCCGCCCTCGCACATCGTCTGCAGTCCGAACCGCCCGCCGGTGCGCTCCAGTTCGTGCAGCAGGGTCGTCATCAGCTTCGCGCCGGTCGCGCCGAGCGGGTGGCCCAGGGCTATCGCGCCGCCGTTGACGTTGACCTTCCCGGGGTCGGCGCCGGTCTCCTTCAGCCAGGCCAGGACGACCGGCGCGAAGGCCTCGTTGATCTCGACGAGGTCGATGTCGTCGATGGTCAGGCCGGTCTTCTTCAGGGCGTGGGCAGTGGCGGGTATCGGGGCTGTGAGCATGCGGATCGGGTCCTCGCCGCGCACCGAGAGGTGGTGGACGCGGGCGCGCGGCGTCAGCCCGTGCTCGCGCACCGCCCGCTCGGAGGCCAGCAGCAGGGCCGCCGCGCCGTCGGAGACCTGCGAGGAGCAGGCGGCCGTGATCGTGCCGCCGTCGATGACCGGCTTCAGCGCGGCCATCTTCTCCAGGGAGGTGTCCCGCCGTGGCCCCTCGTCGGCGGCGACGTCCCCGTACGGCACGGTCTCCCGCGCGAACCGCCCCTCGTCGATCGCCTGCACCGCCCGCCGGTGCGAGCCGAGCGCGAACTCCTCCTGTTCCGGCCGGCCGATCCCCCACTTAGCGGCGATCATCTCGGCGCCGGCGAACTGGTTGACCGCCCGGTCCCCGTACCGCGCCCGCCATCCCTCGCTCCCGGCGAAGGGCCCCTGGGTGAAGCCCAGCGGTTCGGCGGCCTGCCGGGTCGCGTAGGCGATGGGGATCTGCGACATGTTCTGCACGCCCCCGGCGACCACCAGGTCCTGTGTCCCGGACAGCACGCCCTGCGCCGCGAAGTGCACGGCCTGCTGCGAGGACCCGCACTGGCGGTCCACGGTCACCCCGGGCACCTCCTCGGGCAGCCCGGCCGCCAGCCAGCAGGTCCGCGCGATGTCCCCGGCCTGCGGCCCGACGGTGTCCAGGCATCCGAAGACGACGTCCTCGACGGCGGCCGGATCGACCCCGGCCCGCTGGATCAGCGCCTTGAGCACATGCGCACCCAGGTCGGCCGGGTGGACCCCGCTCAGTCCTCCCCCGCGCCGCCCCACGGGCGTGCGGACCGCTTCGACGATGTAGGCCTCGGCCATGTCAACTCCTCACGGAAAAGGGCTATTCACGTACGGCGATCCCGTCCAGCACCATCGACAGGTACTGCCGGGCGATCTCCTCCGGACTGTGCTGCCCGCCGGGCCGGTACCAGGACGCGGCGACCCACACCGTGTCCCGCACGAACCGGTAGGTGAGCCGGACGTCGAGGTCGTCCCGGAAGACCCGGTCCGCGACGCCGCGCTCCAGCGTGGTCAGCCACGCCTTCTCGAACTTGCTCTGGGACTCGGCGAGGAAGGCGAACCGCTCCTGCGCCGCCAGCTGCCGGGACTCCTTCTGGTAGATCGCGACGGCGGCGCGGTGCCGGTCGATCTCCTTGAACGACTCGGTGACCAGCGCCTGGAGCGTCTCGCGCGGCCCGAGCCCGGCCTCCAGGACGGCGTCGTAGCCGTCCCAGAGCTCGTCCAGGAAGGTGTGCAGGATCTCCTCCAGCATCGACTCCTTGGAGTCGAAGTGGTAGTAGAGACTGCCCGCGAGCATGCCCGCCTGGTCGGCGATGGTCCGTACGGTTGTTGCGTTGTAGCCCTGCTCGGCGAAGACCTCCGCGGCGGTGCGCAGGAGTTCGCGGCGGCGCGCCGGCGCGGCGCCGGTCACCTGGGGCTTCTTCTTGGTCGGCACGTGACCCATTGTGGTCTGCACCCGCGCTCAGGGATGCCGGCTGCTGACGGACACGACCTCTCCGGTCATGTACGAGGAGTAGCCGGACGCCAGGAACACGATCACGTTGGCCACCTCCCAGGGTTCGGCGTACCGCCCGAAGGCCTCGCGGGCGGTGAGCTCGGCGAGCAGTTCGGGTGTCGTCACCTTCACCAGGTGCGGATGCATGGCGAGGCTCGGCGCGACGGCGTTGACCCGCACTCCGTACGCGGCGGCTTCCAGCGCCGCGCACCGGGTCAGCGCCATCACGCCCGCCTTCGCCGCGGCGTAGTGCGCCTGGCCGGCCTGGGCGCGCCAGCCGACGACGGAGGCGTTGTTGACGATCACTCCGCCGCCGGTCTCGCGCATCGCCCGCAGGGCCGCCCGGGTGCACCGGAAGGTGCCGTTCAGCGTCACGTCCAGCACGCGGGACCACTGCTCGTCGCTCATGTCGACCAGGTCGGCCGTCCCGCCGAGGCCCGCGTTGTTGACGACGATGTCCAGCCGCCCGTGCTCCCGTACGGCCGCCGCGAAGAGCGCCCGCACCTGGGCCTCGTCGGTGACGTCACAGGGGGCCGCCGACACCGCGCCCGCGAACTGGCGCCCCAGCTCTGCCTCGTACTCCTTCAGCCGCCGCACATGCGCGTCACTGATCAGCACGCGCGCGCCCTCCTCCAGGAACCGGCGGGCGGTGGCGCCGCCGATCCCCGCCCCGGCCGCCGCGGTGATGACGGCGGTGCGCCCGGCGAGCAGTCCGTGCCCGCGGACGTACGACGGAGCCTCGACGTCTGTCATGGCGCCACGCTAACCTACCAAACACTTGTTAGGGAAGGGAGCGGGCACCCGTGGACCTGGACGAGTCGGCCGAGGAGCAGGCGTTCCGTGCACAGGCCCGGCAGTGGCTGCGGGCCCATGTGCCCGCCGAGCCGCCGGCCTCGCTGGAGACGGAGGAGGGCTTCGCCGAGCACCGGGCCTGGGAGGCACGGCTGTATGCGGACCGCTGGTCGGTGGTCTCCTGGCCCGAGGAGTACGGCGGCCGGGGCGTGGACCTCGTCAAGTGGCTGATCTTCGAGGAGGAGTACTACGCGGCGGGCGCTCCGGCCCGGGTCTCGCAGAACGGCATCAGTCTGCTGGCCCCCACCCTCTTCGACCACGGCAGCAGGGAGCAGCAGGCCCGGATCCTGCCGCCGACGGCGAGCGGCGAGGTGATCTGGGCGCAGGCGTGGTCGGAGCCGGAGGCGGGCTCGGACCTGGCGTCCCTGACCTCCCGGGCCGTTCGCACCGACGGTGGCTGGCTGCTGTCGGGCCAGAAGACCTGGTCCTCCCGCGCGGCCTTCGCCGACCGCGCCTTCGGCCTGTTCCGCAGCGAGCCGGGCACCCCGAAACCCCACCAGGGCCTGACGTACGTGATGTTCGACCTGCACGCCCCCGGCGTCACGGTCCGGCCCATCGCACGGCTGGACGGCAAGCCCGCCTTCGCCGAACTGTTCCTGGACGACGTCTTCGTCCCGGACGAGGACGTCATCGGCGAGCCCGGCCGGGGCTGGCGGATCGCGATGTCGACGGCCGCCAACGAGCGCGGTCTGACGCTGCGCTCCCCCGGCCGCTTCCTCGCCGCCGCCAGCCGGCTGCACGAACTCTGGCAGGCACAGGGAAGCCCGGAATCCGCACGGCGGAGAGTGGCCGATGCCCTCATCGGCTCCCGCGCCTACCAGCTCTTCACCTACGCGGCCGCCGCCCGCTTCCTCGACGGCGAACCGCTCGGCGCTCAGTCCAGCCTGAACAAGGTCTTCTGGTCCGAGTACGACATCGCGCTGCACGAGACCGCCCTCGACGTCCTCGGGCCGGAGGGCGAGTGCGCGGACACGGAGTGGTCCGAGCCCTACGTCTTCTCCCTCGCCGGCCCCATCTACGCCGGCACGAACGAGATCCAGCGCGACCTCGTCGCCGAACACCTGCTGGGCCTGCCGAAGGGACGCCGCTGATGCGCTTCCTCCTCGACTCCGATCAGCGTGCCTTCGCCGCCTCCCTGGACGCGATGCTGAGGTCCGCCGAGACGCCTGCCGTCATACGGGACTGGAGCCGCGGCGAGCACACGAGCGGCCGCAAGCTGTGGTCCCGTATCGCCGAGGCGGGGGTGTTCGCGCTGGCGGTACCCGAGGCATACGACGGAGTGGGCCCGCGCCCCGTCGAAGTCGCCGTCGCCTTCGTGGAGTTGGGGCGGTATGCGGTGCCGGGGCCGTTGGCGGAGACGGTCGCGGCGGCCGTACTGCTCACCGAGCCGGACGCTCTCGCCGAGCGCTTCCTCCCCCGGCTGGCAGCAGGCGAGTCGATGGTGACGCTGGCGCCCGAAGGGTCGTACGCCCTCGACGGCGACGCGGCGACCATCCGTCTCTCCCTCGCACCCGACGGCCTGCGTCTGGCCCCCGGCCACGCGCCCGCGCGCCCCTCCCTCGACCCCGCCCGCCGCCTCACCCCCCTCCTGACCGGCGGTGAACTCCTCTCCCCCGCCCCGCCGGCCGACCGCGCCCTCACCTGGGCCCGGCTCGCCACCGCCGCCCAGGCCCTCGGTGTGGGGATCGCGCTGCTGGACCGGACGGTCGCCTACGTCAGGCAGCGCACGCAGTTCGGGGCCCCCGTCGGCTCGTTCCAGGCGGTCAAGCACCGGCTGGCCGACGCGAAGATCGCCCTGGAGTTCGCGCGGCCGCTGGTCTTCGGCGCCGCGGTGACGATGAGGCCGGCCGACGTGGCCGCCGCGAAGACGGCGGCCTGCGAGGCGGCGTACACCACGGCCCGGACGGCCCTCCAGCTGCACGGCGCGATCGGCTACACCGCGGAGTACGACCTGTCCCTCTGGCTCACCAAGGCCCGCGCCCTGCGCACCGCGTGGGGAAGCCCCGACGAGTGCCGGACCGTCGTCCTCAATGATCGTGCCCGCCCCCGCGGGTGATCTCCCGGTACTCCTCCCGGGTCGGCTTCGGTATGTGGCTGTCGGGCCCGAACATGGCCCGGGCCAGCCGGGCCCGCACCCGCTGGGAGACCGTGACGGGACGGGGCACGCCGTTTGCGTCGACGCGCGGTCCGATCTCGTACGGCTCCGGCTGCTCGTGCTGGGTGAGGGTGAACCGCTGGTCCTGGGCGAGGGGTTCGTGGACCTCGATGTACTCGCCGTGCGGCAGCCGCTTGATGGTGCCGGTCTCCCGGCCGTGCAGCACCTTCTCCCGGTCGCGGCGTTGCAGGCCCAGACAGATCCGCTTGGTGACGTAGAACGCCAGCACCGGGGCGACGAAGAACGCGATCCGTACGAACCAGGTGATGGCGTTGATCGACAGATGCAGATGCGTCGCGATGATGTCGTTGCCGCCGCCGATCAGGCACACCACGTACAGCGTGAGCCAGGCGACGCCGAGTCCCGTGCGGACGGGGGCGTTGCGCGGCCGGTCCAGGATGTGGTGCTCGCGTTTGTCGCCGGTGATCCACGCCTCGATGAAGGGGTAGATCCCGATGGCGGCCAGGATCAGCGGGAACAGCGCGAACGGGATGAAGACGCCCAGCACCAGCGTGTGGCCGAAGGCGCTGATCTCCCATCCCGGCATCACCCGGATCAGGCCCTCGGAGAAGCCGAGATACCAGTCGGGCTGGGCGCCGGTGGTGACGAGGTCGGGGCGGTAGGGGCCGAAGGCCCACACGGGGTTGATCTGCGCGAGGCCGCCCATGACCGTGAGCACGCCGAAGACCAGGAAGAAGAAGCCGCCTGCCTTGGCCATGTAGACCGGCATGAAGGGCATGCCGACGACGGACTTCTGGTCGCGGCCGGGGCCGGGGTACTGGGTGTGCTTGTGGTAGAAGACCAGGATCAGATGGGCCACGACCAGGCCCAGCATGATCCCGGGCAGCAGCAGGATGTGGATCGGGTACAGCCGCGCGATGATGTCGTGCCCCGGGAACTCCCCGCCGAACAGGAAGAACGACAGATACGTCCCCACGATCGGGATCGACAGGATCGCGCCCTGGGCGAAGCGGATGCCGGTGCCGGAGAGCAGGTCGTCGGGGAGCGAGTAGCCGGTGAGGCCGGTGATGATGCCGAGCATCAGCAGGGTCCAGCCGAACACCCAGTTGATCTCGCGCGGTTTGCGGTAGGCGCCGGTGAAGAACACCCGCATCATGTGCACGAGCATGCCGGTGACGAAGACCAGCGCCGCCCAGTGGTGGATCTGCCGGATCAGCAGCCCGCCGCGCACATCGAAGCTGATGTCGAGGGTGGACTCGAACGCCTTGGTCATCACGACACCGTTGAGCGGTGTGTAGGACCCTTCGTAGACCACCTCGGCGCTGCTCGGCTCGAAGAACAGCGTGAGGTAGACGCCGGTCAGGATCAGTACGAGGAAGCTGTAGAGACAGACCTCGCCCAGCATGAACGACCAGTGGTCCGGAAAGACCTTGCGCATATTGGCCTTGGCCAGCGCGTACAGGCCGAGTCGTCCGTCGGCCCAGTCGGCCACCCGCTCGCCGCGCGCGGCCCGTGCGTTCCCCGATCGTGCGCCGTCACCCATGAGCTGCGTCGCCTCCCCGTCGGATCAACCTCAGGGTGACACGGCGTCCCGTTCCAGCCAACAGTGCGGCAGGCGGCTCAGGTTCGTACGATCCCCTGTGCCCGCGCGGCCGCCAGCCACTGCGGGAAGTCGCCCACCAGCCGGTCGTACAGCTCGGCGTCGGACAGCGCCCGCGGATCCGCACCGGCGTGGAAGAACCCCGCGTTGTCGACGACCCGCTTGTCCGGCACCGGCAGCTCGTCGAGCCTGCGCAGGAACTCGAACTGCCGGCTGTTCGGATCACCGAAGCCGATGAACTGCCAGAACAGCGGCAGCCGAGCCGCCTTGCACAGATAGCGCTCCGCGGCGAGCTTGTTGACCGGCCCGCCGTCGGTCTGGAAGACGACCAGGGCGGGATCCGTGGAGCCGCTGTCGAGATAGTGGTCGATGACGGCGTCCATCGCCAGGTGGTAGCTGGTCTTGCCCATGTGCCCGAGTCCGGCCACGATCCGCTCGATGCGCCCGCGATGGCCGGCGAGCGCGATGTCGGTCTCCGCGTCGACGTCCGTGGAGAAGAACACCACCGGCACCCGGCCGTCGTCGTCGAGGTGCGCGGACAGCCCCAGCACCCGGTCGGCCAGCGCCTGCACGCTGCCGTCCTTGTAATACGGCTTCATCGAGCCGGAGTAGTCGACCACCAGGTAGACGGCGGCCCGCTGCCCGTCCAGCCCGTGCCTGGCGAGCGACACCCCGGCGCTCTTGTAGAGACTGACCAGTGCGGGTGCGGTTTCCTCGACCTTGCTGAGACTGATCGCCGCCATGCGGGCTCCCCCTTCGCTCACCTGGATCGACGCCGAGGCTACGGCACCGCGGCCCCACCTCTCCCCCTGTCCACAGGCGTTCGCTATTTTGATCGCCGCCGCCCCGCCGGCTCGCCGTCCGTTCACCCCCAAGAGGAGCCGGCTGTGGAACCCGAGTCCGCCGTCACCACCTGCTATCGCCATCCCGAGGTCGAGTGCCACGTCCGCTGCACCCGCTGCGACCGGTACATCTGTCCCGACTGCATGCGGGAGGCGGCCGTCGGCTTCCACTGCCCGGAGTGTGTGAAGGAGGGGACGCGCTCGGTACGTCAGGCGCGCACGGCCTTCGGCGGCCGGATCACGGCCGTGCCAGTGGTGACGTACGTCCTGATCGCACTCAACGTCCTCGCCTACCTGGGCGAGTTGGTGCGCCCGGAGATCGTGGACCGGTTCGGGATGCTGGGTGCCGGGCTGGCCGGGCCGGACGGTGGGCACTACGTGTGGCAGGAGGTGTACCCGCCGGGCTTCGCGGCCGAGGGCCTCGTCGACGGGGAGTGGTGGCGCCTGCTGACCGGCGCGTTCCTGCATCTGCCGCCCACCGAGGGCACGTTCGGGATCCTGCACATCGTGATGAACATGGCGGTGCTGTGGAACCTCGGCCGGACGGTGGAGCATCAGCTCGGCCGGGTCCGCTACCTCGCCCTCTACCTGCTGTCGGCGCTCGGCGGCTCGGTCCTCGTCCTGCTGCTCGCCCCCCAGGCCCCCACCGTCGGCGCGTCCGGCGCGATCTTCGGCCTGGGCGCCGCGTACTACGTGATGTCCCGCCGCCTCGGCTACGACATGAACGCCGTCAACCGTTTCATGGCGGGCCTGCTGCTGTGGCTGGTGATCTCCGCGGCCTTCACCTCCTGGGAGGCGCACCTGGGCGGGCTGCTGGCGGGGGCGCTGGTGACGCTCGCCTATGCGTACGCGCCGCGGGAACGGCGGTCGCTGGTGCAGGCGGGGGCGTGTGTGGCGCTGCTGGTGCTGCTGGCGGTCCTGGCGGTCGGGAAGGCCACCGCCCTGACGTGAGAAAAAGGCGACGGCGCCTGCCCAGTCGTCCGGTCGGGGACAAGAGGCAGGCGCCGTCTGTGTTCCGTACGCCTTTGTACGGGACGTCTTTTTGAGGTGTCGTTCTCCGGAACCGTCAGACCATCAGCGCACGGTCCGTCGGACGGATCGGCGCCGGCAGGTCGCTGGCGCCGGTCAGGAAACGGTCGCAGCCACGGGCGGCCGAGCGGCCCTCCGCGATCGCCCACACGATGAGCGACTGGCCGCGGCCGGCGTCACCGGCGACGAACACGCCCGGCACGTTCGTCTGGAAGTCGGCGTCGCGGGCGATGTTGCCGCGCGCGTCGAGCTCCAGGCCGAACTGGTCGACCAGCCCGTTCTCCCGGTCGGTGCCGGTGAAGCCCATGGCGAGTGTGACCAGCTGGGCGGGGATCTTGCGCTCCGTGCCCGGCTTCGAGGTCAGCTTGCCGTCGATGAACTCCACCTCGGTGAGGTGCAGCCACTGGACGTTGCCGTCCTCGTCGCCCTCGAAGTGGGTGGTGGAGACGGAGTAGACCCGCTCACCGCCCTCCTCGTGCGCCGAGGTGACCTTGTAGAGCATCGGGAAGGTCGGCCACGGCTGGGCGACCGGGTTCCGCTCCTCGTTCGGACGCGGCATGATCTCCAGCTGCGTCACGGAGGCCGCGCCCTGACGGTGGGCGGTGCCCACGCAGTCGGCGCCCGTGTCGCCGCCGCCGATGACGACGACGTGCTTGCCCTCGGCCGAGATCGGCGGGGCGACGTAGTCGCCCTCCTGGACCTTGTTGGCCAGGGGCAGGTACTCCATCGCCTGGTAGATGCCCTTGAGCTCGCGGCCGGGGACCGGGAGGTCACGCGCCGTGGTGGCACCGGCGGCGATGACGACCGCGTCGTAGCGCTTCCTCAGGTCCGTGGCCTTCAGGTCGCGGCCGATCTCGATGCCGGTGCGGAAGCGGGTGCCCTCCGCGCGCATCTGCTCGATACGGCGGTTGATGTGCCGCTTCTCCATCTTGAACTCGGGGATGCCGTACCGGAGGAGGCCTCCGATGCGGTCCGCGCGCTCGTAGACGGCGACCGTGTGGCCGGCCCGGGTGAGCTGCTGGGCGGCGGCCAGGCCCGCCGGGCCCGAGCCGATGACCGCGACCGTCTTGCCGGACAGGCGCTCGGGGATCTGCGGCGCGACGTCACCGGTCTCCCACGCCTTGTCGATGATCGAGACCTCGACGTTCTTGATGGTGACGGCCGGCTGGTTGATGCCGAGCACACACGCCGACTCGCAGGGAGCCGGGCACAGGCGGCCCGTGAACTCCGGGAAGTTGTTCGTGGCGTGCAGGCGCTCGGAGGCGGCCGCCCAGTCCTCGCGGTAGGCGTAGTCGTTCCACTCGGGGATCAGGTTCCCCAGCGGACAGCCGTTGTGGCAGAACGGGATGCCGCAGTCCATGCACCGGCTGGCCTGCTTGCTGATGATCGGCAGCAGCGAGCCGGGGACGTAGACCTCGTTCCAGTCCCTGACGCGCTCCTCGACGGGGCGGGACCTGGCGACCTCACGGCCGTGGTTCAGAAAGCCCTTCGGGTCAGCCATTGATCGCCGCCTCCATCATCTTCTCGGTGATCTCGGACTCGGAGAGACCGGCTCGCTCGGCGGCGTCCTTGGCGGCGAGCACTGCCTTGTACGTGCTGGGGATGATCTTGCTGAAGCGCTCCACGGACACGGACCACTCCGCGAGCAGCTTCTCGGCGACCGTGGAACCGGTCTCCTCCGCGTGCCGGCGCACCACGTCGTGCAGCCACTGCTTGTCGGTGTCGTCGAGCGCCTCGACCGACTCCACGTTGCCGACGTTGACGTTGTCGCGGTCGAGGTCGATGACGTACGCGATACCGCCGGACATACCGGCCGCGAAGTTGCGGCCCGTCTCGCCGAGCACCACCGCGTGACCGCCGGTCATGTACTCGCAGCCGTGGTCGCCCACGCCCTCGGAGACGACCAGCGCGCCGGAGTTGCGGACGCAGAAGCGCTCGCCGACCTTGCCGCGCAGGAACATCTCGCCGCCGGTCGCGCCGTACGCGAGGGTGTTGCCCGCGATGACGCTGTACTCGGCGAGATGGTCGGCGCCCCGGTCCGGGCGGACGATGATCCGGCCACCGGACAGGCCCTTGCCGACGTAGTCGTTGGCGTCGCCCTCCAGGCGCAGTGTGACACCGCGCGGGACGAAGGCGCCGAACGACTGGCCCGCGGACCCGGTGAAGGTGATGTCGATGGTGTCGTCGGGCAGACCTGCGCCGCCGAACTTCTTCGTCACCTCGTGGCCGAGCATGGTGCCGACCGTGCGGTTGATGTTGCGGATGGCGACCTGGGCGCGGACCGGCTGGGCGTCGTTCACCGAGTCCACGGCGAGCGCGTCGGCGGCGAGCTTGATCAGCTCGTTGTCGAGCGCCTTCTCCAGGCCGTGGTCCTGCTCGATCAGCTGGTGGCGCACCGCACCCTCGGGCAGCTCGGGCACGTGGAACAGCGGAGCCAGGTCCAGGCCCTGCGCCTTCCAGTGGTCGACGGCCCGCGTGACGTCGAGGGCCTCGGCGTGGCCGACGGCCTCCTCGATGGAGCGGAAGCCCAGCTCGGCGAGGATCTCGCGGACCTCTTCGGCGATGTACTGGAAGAAGTTCACGACGTACTCGGCCTTGCCGGCGAAGCGCTCGCGCAGGGTCGGGTTCTGGGTGGCGATGCCGACCGGGCAGGTGTCCAGGTGGCAGACGCGCATCATGACGCAGCCGGAGACGACGAGCGGCGCGGTCGCGAAACCGAACTCCTCGGCGCCGAGCAGCGCGGCGATGACGACGTCACGGCCGGTCTTCAGCTGGCCGTCGGTCTGGACGACGATGCGGTCGCGCAGACCGTTGAGCAGCAGCGTCTGCTGGGTCTCGGCGAGGCCGAGCTCCCAGGGGCCGCCCGCGTGCTTCAGCGACGTCAGCGGCGAGGCACCCGTACCACCGTCGTGACCGGAGATGAGCACCACGTCCGCGTGCGCCTTGGACACACCGGCGGCGACCGTGCCGACGCCGACCTCCGAGACCAGCTTCACGTGAATCCGCGCCTGCGGGTTCGCGTTCTTCAGGTCGTGGATCAGCTGGGCCAGGTCCTCGATGGAGTAGATGTCGTGGTGCGGCGGCGGGGAGATGAGCCCCACACCCGGCGTCGAGTGCCGGGTCTTCGCCACCCACGGGTACACCTTGTGGCCGGGCAGCTGGCCGCCCTCGCCGGGCTTGGCGCCCTGGGCCATCTTGATCTGGATGTCGTCGGAGTTGACCAGGTACTCGGAGGTCACACCGAAACGGCCCGACGCCACCTGCTTGATCGACGACCGGCGAGCGGGGTCGTACAGCCGCTCCGGGTCCTCGCCGCCCTCACCGGTGTTGGACTTGCCGCCCAGCTGGTTCATGGCGATGGCGAGGGTCTCGTGCGCCTCCTTGGAGATGGAGCCGTACGACATGGCGCCCGTCGAGAACCGCTTGACGATCTCGGAGACCGGCTCGACCTCGTCGATGGAGATCGGCTGCCGGTCCGACTTGAAACCGAACAGACCGCGCAGCGTCATCAGCCGCTCGGACTGCTCGTTCACGCGCTCCGTGTACTTCTTGAAGATGTCGTAGCGGCCCGTACGGGTCGAGTGCTGGAGGCGGAAGACCGTCTCCGGGTCGAACAGGTGCGGCTCGCCCTCGCGGCGCCACTGGTACTCGCCGCCGATCTCCAGCGCGCGGTGCGCCGGGGCGATGCCCGAGGCGGGGTACGCCTTGGCGTGGCGAGCGGCGACCTCCTTGGCGATGACGTCGATGCCGACGCCGCCGATCTTGGTGGCGGTGCCGTTGAAGTACTTCTCCACGAAGGCCTCGTCGAGACCGACGGCCTCGAAGACCTGGGCGCCGCGGTAGGAGGCGACGGTGGAGATGCCCATCTTGGACATGACCTTCAGCACGCCCTTGCCGAGGGCGTAGATCAGGTTGCGGATGGCCTTCTCGGGGTCGGTGCCGGGCAGGAAGGTGCCCGCGCGGACCAGGTCCTCCACGGACTCCATGGCCAGGTACGGGTTGACCGCGGCGGCGCCGTAGCCGATGAGCAGGGCGACGTGGTGGACCTCGCGGACGTCACCGGCCTCGACCAGCAGGCCCACCTGGGTGCGCTGCTTGGTGCGGATGAGGTGGTGGTGGACGGCCGCGGTGAGCAGCAGCGACGGGATCGGCGCGTGCTCGGCGTCCGAGTGCCGGTCGGAGAGGACGATCAGGCGGGCGCCGTTCTCTATCGCGGCGTCGGCCTCGGCGCAGATCTCCTCGATACGCGCGGCGAGGGCGTCGCCGCCGCCGCTGACCCGGTACAGGCCGGACAGGGTCGCGGCCTTCATGCCGGGCATGTCGCCGTCGGCGTTGATGTGGATGAGCTTGGCCAGCTCGTCGTTGTCGATCACCGGGAAGGGCAGCACGACGCTACGGCAGGAGGCGGCCGTCGGCTCCAGCAGGTTGCCCTGCGGGCCCAGCGACGAGCGCAGGGAGGTGACCAGCTCCTCGCGGATCGCGTCCAGCGGCGGGTTGGTGACCTGCGCGAACAGCTGGGTGAAGTAGTCGAACAGCAGCCGCGGGCGGTCGGAGAGCGCCGCGATCGGCGAGTCCGTACCCATCGAACCGATCGGCTCGGCGCCGGCCTTGGCCATCGGGGCGAGGATGACGCGCAGCTCCTCCTCGGTGTAGCCGAAGGTCTGCTGGCGGCGGGTGACCGAGGCGTGGGTGTGCACGATGTGCTCACGCTCGGGCAGGTCGGAGAGCTCGATCCCGCCGGCTTCCAGCCACTCGGCGTACGGGTGCTCCGCCGCGAGCTGGGCCTTGATCTCGTCGTCCTCGATGATGCGGTGCTCGGCGGTGTCGACGAGGAACATGCGGCCCGGCTGCAGGCGGCCCTTGCGGACGACCTTGGCGGGGTCGATGTCGAGGACGCCGACCTCGGAGCCGAGGACGACGAGGCCGTCGTCGGTGACCCAGTAGCGGCCCGGGCGCAGACCGTTGCGGTCGAGAACCGCGCCGACCTGGGTGCCGTCGGTGAAGGTGACGCAGGCCGGGCCGTCCCAGGGCTCCATCATCGTGGAGTGGTACTCGTAGAAGGCGCGCCGGGCCAGGTCCATGGAGTCGTGGTTCTCCCACGCCTCCGGGATCATCATCAGCACCGAGTGCGGAAGCGAACGTCCGCCGAGGTGCAGCAGTTCGAGGACCTCGTCGAAGGACGCCGAGTCGGAGGCGTCGGGCGTGCAGATCGGGAAGACCCGCTCCAGCTTCTCCGGGGAGCCGAACAGCTCGGAGTACAGCTGGGACTCGCGGGCCCGCATCCAGTTGCGGTTGCCCTTGACGGTGTTGATCTCACCGTTGTGCGCGACGAAGCGGTACGGGTGGGCCAGCGGCCACGACGGGAACGTGTTCGTCGAGAACCGGGAGTGCACGAGCGCGATCGCGGAGGCGAACCGGCGGTCGGACAGGTCCGGGAAGAAGGGCTCCAGCTGGCCGGTGGTCAGCATGCCCTTGTAGACGATGGTCCGCGCCGACAGCGACGGGAAGTAGACGCCGGCCTCGCGCTCGGCGCGCTTGCGCAGCACGAAGGCCTTGCGGTCGAGCGCGATGCCCTCCGAGACGCCGTCGCTGACGAAGATCTGCCGGAAGGCGGGCATCGTCGAACGGGCGGTGGCACCGAGCAGTTCGGGGGCGACGGGGACCTCGCGCCAGCCGAGGACGGTCAGGCCCTCGTCGGCGGCGATCGTCTCGATCTGTGAGACGGCGTCGTCGGTCCCGTCCTCCGGCAGGAAGGCGATGCCTACGGCGTAGGCGCCGGCCTCGGGCAGCTGGAAGCCGGCCACCTCGCGGAGGAAGCCGTCGGGCACCTGCGCGAGGATGCCGGCGCCGTCTCCGGAGTCCGGCTCGGAGCCGGTGGCCCCGCGGTGCTCGAGGTTGCGCAGAACCGTGAGCGCCTGCTCGACCAGCGCATGGCTCGCCTCGCCGGTGAGGGTGGCCACAAAGCCGACGCCACAGGCGTCGTGCTCGTTGCGGGGGTCGTACATACCCTGCGCAGCAGGGCGAGCATCCATGAACGACCACTTCTGGCCATTCGTGGACTGCTGGGACGGCTGGCGCGGCGTACGCATCGGCTCTCCCGTCGTCGTCATGTGGCTTGAGGTCCTCCCAGGCCTTCGGCTCTGGGGGAAAGGTGCCGAGGGACGACGCTGGCCCTCTGCGTGAGATCTGCGATGAGATCAAAATTTCGTGCAGGTTACATGATGGAGCGGTTCCCGGGAACCGGATACACCGTTCCAACATGCGGACGCCGCGGTGGCGGCGGGGTACCGCGCACAGGCGGCGGAGGTATGGGGACCGAAGCGGACAGATCGGTGTCCGACGGCCCGGAAGATCAGGGAAGCAGCGTCGCCACCCCGAGGGTGCGCCGCAGGCCTCATTGCCCACAGCGCTTACGGCTCATGCCCCGCGGTTAAGCGTTCGAAACCAGCGAGTAACGGCTACTTATGCGGCCCAACGCATAAGTCCGAGCCGCCTTATCCTACGGCCGTTCCGAACAAGCTGCCCAGGGCGTACGTCACACCGGCCGCCGCGCCCCCCAGGGCGAGCTGCCTGAGCCCGCTGTACCACCAGGTCCGCGCGGTCACCTTGGCCACTACGGCACCGCACCCGAAGAGCCCGAACAGCGCGAGCAGCACGGCGGGCCACAGCGCGGTCGCTCCCAGCAGATACGGCAGTACGGGGAGCAGGGCGCCCAGCGCGAAGGAGCCGAAGCTCGACACGGCGGCGACCAGCGGCGACGGCAGGTCGCCGGGATCGATGCCGAGCTCCTCGCGGGCGTGGATCTCCAGCGCCTGCTCAGGATCCTTCGACAACTGCCGGGCGACCTCCCGGGCCAGCCCCGGCTGGACACCTCTCGCCTCGTAGAGCGCCGCGAGCTCGGCCTCCTCGTCCTTCGGGTGCTTGCGCAGCTCGCGCCGCTCCACGTCCAGTTCGGCCTCGACGAGCTCGCGCTGCGAGGCGACGGAGGTGTACTCACCGGCGGCCATCGAGAAGGCGCCGGCAGCGAGGCCCGCGAGTCCGGTCAGGACGATGGTCTGCTGACTCACCGCGCCGCCCGCGACGCCGGTCATCAGGGCGAGGTTGGAGACCAGGCCGTCCATCGCGCCGAAGACGGCGGGGCGCAGCCAGCCGCCGTTGACGTCCCGGTGCGTGTGGTTGTCGCGGTGCGCCTCGTGCAGCGCCGCCTCTGTCTCGATGATGGCCATACCAGTTCCCCCTGGAAAGTCAGCTTGGACGAGATCTACTTTTCGACAACGCCCAGGCTACGTCGCGAATTTCCCGCCTGCCAGCAAGGAAAGGCTGGGCTAACCTGCGGTTTTACCGTTTCTTGCTCATCCGTTCGAAGTCCCGCTCAGATGTCGACCGGGTGACGCTGAGGCCCATGAGGCTGCGCCGCACACCGCACCGGGGACAGATCCGCAAAGAGAGGAGGCCGCGATGGCATCGATCGCCTGCATTCCCTCGGTCCCGGCCCGCGAGGACACCGCCGGACTCCGCGACCGGGCCCGCGGCGCCCTGCTCGGCCTCGCCGTCGGCGACGCCCTCGGCGCACCCGCGGAGAACCTGAAGCCCTCCGAGATCTGCGCCCGCTGGGGCCGCATCACCGGTTACGTCGCCGACCAGCCGTCGGGCACGGACGACACCGAGTACGCGATCTTCTCCGGCCTGCTGCTCGCCCGGCACGGCTCCGCCCTCACCCCCGCCCATGCCGAGGCGGCCTGGCACGCCTGGATCGCCGACCGCGCCGAGGGGCCCTTCCGCGGCGCTGGCTTCAGCGAACGCGGCACACTGGAGAACCTCCGCCGCGGCCTCGCCGCGCCCATCTCCGCCCAGCACCGGCACGCCTGGAGCGACGGCCTCGCCATGCGGGCGGCACCCTTCGGGGTGTTCGCCGCGGGCCGCCCCGCCGAGGCGGCCCGGCTGGTCGCGATCGACGGCTCGGTCAGCCATGACGGCGAGGGCATCTACGGCGGGCAGGCGGTCGCGGCCGGGGTCGCGGCGGCGATGGCGGGCGCCCCGACGGTCGCCGTCGTGGCCGCGGCCCTGGCCGTCGTCCCGGACGACTCCTGGACGGCCCGCTCACTGCGCCGGGCCGTGGCCGTCGCCCACCGCGGCGAACGTGCGGTCCGCTCCGCCGTCGTGATCGGCGGCTACCCCTGGACCGACCTCGCGCCCGAGGCGGTCGCCCTGGCCTTCGGCGCGTACGCGGCGGCCGACGGCGACTTCAAGGGGGCCGTCCTCACCGCCGTCAACATGGGGCGCGACGCCGACACCACCGCCGCGGTCGCCGGCGCCCTGGCCGGTGCGACGCAGGGCGCCGGCGCCGTCCCGGCCGAGTGGGCGGCGGCCATCGGCCCGGCCCGGGGCACCTGTCTGCCGTCGATGGCGGGCCACCACGTGCTGGACGTGGCGGATCTGCTGACGCCTCCAGAGGCGGACGTCGGGGGGAACGGGGACCCCGTACCGCACGGCGATCCCGCGAAAGACCCCGATCCCGTACGGGACACCGCCCCCCTGCGCGCCGACGCCGCCCCGCCCTCCGACCCCGCCACCTACGTCCTCGCCGCCGACAAGGACGAGGTGCGGCCGTGAGCCGCCGGGTCGAGGGGATGCTGCTGGGCCTCGCCGCCGGTGACGCCGCCGGCTGGCCGGCCGCCCGGCACCGGGCCGCCCGGATGCCCGAGTGGACCCGGCGCCTCACCCGCGAGCTGGACACCTTCGCCGAGCACAATGCGACCACCACCCTCCCCGTCCCCATCGCCCTCAACCAGCCCCCGGAGCCCCTCCGCCTCGGCCCCTCCGACGACGCGGAGTGGGCGGTGTTCGCGGCGGAGGCGGTACTGCGGGCCGGCGACGACAGCACCCTCGGTGATCTCAGCCGGGACCGCCGGATACGCGCCGCCATCGACCTGACCTGGAGCGCCGTCGCGAGCGAAGTGGCGGCGGCCGCCGAACGCGCCCCCGAGATCGAGTCCGCCGTACTGCCGCTGCGCGCCCGTATCTCCGTCCGGGCCGGCCTCGGCAACCTCGCCGCCGGCCTGCGCCCGCCCGCCACC
Organism: Streptomyces sp. NPDC059866; assembly: GCF_042731325.1. Taxonomy (NCBI): domain Bacteria; kingdom Bacillati; phylum Actinomycetota; class Actinomycetes; order Kitasatosporales; family Streptomycetaceae; genus Streptomyces; species Streptomyces sp. NPDC059866. The sequence goes on from NZ_JBHWJT010000001.1 coordinate 316,083, forward strand.
GGCCACGACAACCCGCACTACTTCGACGACGCGGCCTGCGTCCGGGCCTGCGTCCTCGCCGTGGCCCACCCCGGCGACCCCGTACTCGCCGCCTCCCTCGCCGAGTTCGACGCCCGCTACACCCAGGACGGCGACGGTGTGCACGGTGCCCGCGCGATGGCCGCCGCGGTGGCACTCGCCCTGGCCGGTGCGGACCCGGCCGCGTGCGTGAGCGCCGCGCTCGCCGAACTGCCCGAGGAGACGGAGATCGGCCGCAACACCCGCCACGCGCTGAAGCTGGCGGCGGACGCCGAGAGCGCCTTCGCCCTGGTCCCCCTCCTGGAACACCAGATCGTCGACCACGTCTACAGCTACGGCATCGCCGCCGCCGAGACGGTCCCGGTCGCCCTCGCCCTCGCCACCGCCTCCGCCGGCCGCATCCGGGATGCGGTGCCCGCGGCGGCCTGTCTGTCCCGGGTCGCGGACTCGGCCCCGGCCCTGGCGGGCGCCCTGACCGGCGCGCTGGGCGGCGGCGCGGCGATCCCGGCGTCCTGGCGCGACACCTGCCGCACCCTGCCCGGCTGTGTCCTCCCCCGCCTCAACGGCACCGACCTGGTGGAACTCGCCGAACTCCTGGAAGCCGCACAACCGGCCCCACCGGGAGGATGATTCGGGGCATGACGCCCAAAGGAGAAGAAAGCCGAGCGCACAGTCCGCATTCTCTCGACGACCGGATCGCCGGCGCCCTGGTCGGCGCGGCCGTCGGCGACGCCCTCGGCGGCCCCGTCGAGGGCTACTCCCCCGACCGGATCGTCGAACGCCACGGCGGCCGCGTGCACGGCATCGTCGGCCCCTGGAACGGCGCCGACTGGCGCATCGCCCGCCCCATCGCCCCGTACCACAAGGGCGACGGCCACGTCACCGACGACACCCTGCTGACGCACGCGCTGGTACGGGTCTACGCGCAGGTCCGCGACCACCTCGACGCCTACGCGATCGCCGACCACCTGGTCCCCGACCTGATGACGACCCCGCGCTGGATCCCGGAGCTGGAGGCGGAGGCACTCCCCCTGCACCGGATCTTCCTGGCGGAGAAGTGGCTGGTGGCGAGGCTCCACTACGGCCATGTGGACCCGCGGGAGGCGGGCGTCGGCAACATCGTCAACTGCGGTGCCGCGATGTACATGGCCCCGGTCGGCCTGGTCAACGCGGCCGACCCGGCGGGCGCCTACGCCGAAGCGCTGGACGTCGCGGGCGCCCACCAGTCGTCGTACGGCCGCGAGGCGGCGGGCGTCTTCGCGGCGGCGGTGGCCGCGGCGTGCGCACCGGGGGCGACGCCGGACTCGGTGGTGACCACGTGCCTGGAGCTGGCGAAGGACGGCACACGGGCGGCGATCGAGCAGGTCTGCGAAGTGGCGTCCCATCACAGGGACTTCGAGTCGGCCCTGACACCGCTGCGCGATGCGGTGGCCCCGTACGACACCGTGGGCCCCGACTACCGCGCCCCGTCCCTGGGCGCCCGCCGCCCCTCGCGCCTCCACGCGATCGAGGAACTGCCCGTCGCCCTGGGCATGTTGGTCGTGTCGGGCGGCGACTACCGGCAGGCGGTCCTGGGTTCGGTGAACTACGGCCGCGACTGCGACTCGATCGCCACGATGGCCGGCGCGCTGGCCGGCGCCCTGGGCTCACCGGTCCCGGAGGACTGGTCGAAGACGGTCGCCGAGGCCAGCCGCCTCGACCTCTGGGAACCGGCCCGCACTCTGACCGAAGTCACCCGGGAGATCTTCAAACGGGACGTACGCCGGCGCCGTACCCACGAGCAGATGTTCACTGCGCTGGGAGGCACCACATGCTCCGACTGACCTGGGTCCAACCGGAGGACCTGATCGGCCACGAGATCCGCCAGGCACACCAGGACGGCCGCGAACCGACGACGATCGCGAAGCGCTGGGAGGCGGCAGGCGGCCCGAAGGCCCCCCTCCGAGCGGGCGCCTCCCCACAACCGGCATCACGCTACCTGCGCCAGCTGGCAGAGGACCTCCTGGACGAACTGGCGGACCTGCCGAGCAGCCTGACAGAAACCGAACCAACGGACCTGCCAAAGATCAAGGCCCTGTGCCCGAACTGGCCCGCACATGCCGTCCAGCCGCGGGCATTCGTGCCGCCTGGGGCGGCACGGGTGGGCGCTGGGGGTCCCCCCTCTGGGGGAGGCACCCCGCTAACGCCGGGCTGCGCAACCCCCCCGACCTCAGCCCCCACCCAGGTCGCCCTGGAAGCCGCCTGGCTCGGCAGAGCCACCGGCTGCCTCCTCGGCAAACCGGTAGAAAAACTCCCCCTCACCGCCATCCGCCAACTGGCCCAGGCAACCGGCAACTGGCCCCTCACCACCTACTTCACCGCCCAGGGAGCCCCCTCCGAGCTCCTGTCGACCTACCCCTGGAACCGCCGCTCGGCCCACACCTCCCTCGCCGAGAACATCGACGGCATGCCCGAGGACGACGACCTCAACTACCCCCTCCTCAACCTCCTCCTGCTCCAACGCCACGGCAGAAACTTCACCACCACGGACGTGGCCGCCCTCTGGCTCGACGAACTCCCCGCCGGCCGCACCTTCACCGCCGAACGCATCGCCTACCGCAACCTCCTCACCGGCATCGAACCCCCGCACACCGCCCGCCACCGCAACCCCTTCCGCGAATGGATCGGCGCCCTGATCCGCGCCGACATCCACGGCTGGACCAACCCCGGCGACCCGGCCGCCGCTGCCGAACAGGCCCACCGGGACGCCACCCTCACCCACACCGCCAACGGCGTCTACGCGGCGATGTTCACCGCCGCCACCATCGCCACCGCGGTCACCGGCACCACGGACATCCACACCAGCCTGCGCACCGGCCTCTCCGTCGTCCCCCCGCACTCCCGCCTGGCCGACGCCGTCCACCACGCCATCCACCTGGCCGAATCCCACGAGGACTTCGACACGGTCGTGGACGAACTCCACGCCCGCCACGCCGACCACCACTGGGTTCACGCCATCCCCAACACCGCCCTGATCGCCGCCGCCCTCACCCACGCGGACGGCGACTTCACGGGCTCCATCTGCCGTGCGGTGTCCGGTGGTTGGGACACCGACTCGAACGGCGCGACGGCCGGCAGCATCGCCGCACTCCTCGCCGGCACCCCCACCGCCCTCCCCGACCGCTGGACCAGCCCGCTGAAGAACCGCCTGTCCACCTCCGTCGGCGACTTCAACGGCACCGGCTTCGACACCCTGGCCCACCTGACCCACCTGGAGGCCCTCCGCCCATGACCCCCATGAGCACCCCACCCCTGACCGGTCTCCGCGTCCTCGACATGGCCACCCTCTTCGCCGGTCCCCTCGCCGCCACCATGCTCGGCGACTTCGGCGCGGAGGTCGTCAAGATCGAGCACCCCACCAGGCCCGACCCCTCCCGAGGCCACGGCCCGGCCAAGGACGACATCGGACTGTGGTGGAAAATCCTCGGCCGCAACAAGCGCACCATCACCCTCGACCTCTCCAAGTCCGGCGGCCGCGCCACCCTTCTCCGCCTCGCCGCCACCGCGGACGTCGTCATCGAGAACTTCCGCCCCGGCACCCTGGAGAAGTGGGACCTGGGCTGGCCGGAACTGTCGGACGCCAACCCCCGCCTGGTACTCACCCGCGTCACCGGCTTCGGCCAGTTCGGCCCGTACGCGCACCGCCCCGGCTTCGGCACCCTCGCCGAGGCGATGAGCGGCTTCGCCGCGATCACCGGCGAACCGGACGCGCCGCCGACCCTCCCGCCCTTCGGCCTGGCCGACTCGATCGCGGGCCTGGCGACGGCGTACGCGGTGCTGACCGCCCTCGCCGCCCGCGACCGCACCGGCGAGGGCCAGGTCGTCGACATGGCGATCATCGAACCGATCCTGACGGTGCTGGGCCCCCAGCCGACCTGGTACGACCAGCTCGGCCATGTCCAGCCCCGCACCGGCAACCGCTCCCAGAACAACGCTCCGCGCAACACCTACCGCACCGCCGACGGCACCTGGGTCGCCGTCTCGACCTCGGCCCAGTCGGTGGCGGAGCGCGTGATGCGCCTGGTCGGCCGCCCCGACCTGATCGACGAACCATGGTTCGCCACGGGCGACGGACGGGCCCACCACTGCGACGTCCTCGACAAGGCGGTGGGCGACTGGATCGCACAGCGCACCCGGACCGAGGTCCTGGCCGCCTTCGAGAAGGCGGAAGCGGCGGTGGCACCGGTCCAGGACGTACGCGACGTGATGACGGACCCGCAGTACGCGGCCCTCGGCACGATCACCACGGTCGACGACCCCGATCTGGGCCCGCTGCGCATGCAGAACGTCCTCTTCCGTCTCTCCGCCACCCCCGGCGCGATCCACTGGGCGGGCCGCCCGCACGGCGCGGACACGGACGCGGTCCTCACCGAACTGGGCCTGACCCCGGCCGAGTTGACGGCGCTGCGCACGGAGGGCGCGCTGTGATCCCGCTGACCTGGCTGTACGTCCCCGGTGACCGCCCGCGCATCGTCACGAAGGCCCTCGCCTGTGGCGCCGATGTCGTCGTGATCGACCTGGAGGACGCGGTCGCCCCGGACCGCAAGGACTACGCCCGCGCGGCCACCGCGGAGCTTCTCTCCGAGGCCCAGCCGGTGCCGGTGCACGTCCGTGTGAACGCCGTGGGCACTCCTCTGGCGGCGGCCGACCTGAAAACGGTGGCCGCGCTCCCGGGGTTGTCGGGCCTGCGCCTGCCGAAGGTGACGTCGGCCCGGCAGGTCGTGCAGGTGGCCGACTCCACGGCCGCCGACGCGGCACCGCCCCTGTACGCCCTCCTGGAAACGGCGCTGGGCATCGAGCACGCCCACGCCGTCGCCCGCGCGCACCCGTCCCTGCGCGGTATCGCCCTGGGCGAGGCGGACCTCAAAGCCGACCTGGGCGTACGCGCCGACAGCGGCCTGGACTGGTCCCGCTCCCGCGTCGTCGTCGCCGCACGCGCGGCGGGCCTGCCGCCCCCGTCCCAGTCCGTCCACCCCGACATCCGCGACCTCGACGGCCTGGCGGCGAGCTGCGCCCACGGCCGGGCCCTGGGCTTCCTGGGCCGCGCCGCCATCCACCCGCGCCAGCTTCCGGTCATCGAGCGGGCCTACCTCCCGACACAGGAGGAGATCGAGAAAGCCGAAACCATCGTCAAAGCAGCGGCCACCAACCGGGGCGCGCAGGCCCTGCCCGACGGAACGTTCATCGACGCGGCGGTCGTCACAGCGGCGAACCGAACCCTGTCCCTGGCCCATCGCCACTGAGTTCCGGTCCTCGGCACGAACGAGGGCGCCCGGAAAACTCCGAGCGCCCTCATCGACGTATGAGACGTACGACCGGTCGTCACGTCTTCTTCATGGACCCGGTCCCGTTCTCGACCTCGGACTTCGCATCGGCCCCGGACTCCGCGTCAGTCTCGGACTTCGCGTCAGTCTCGGACTTGGCGTCCGCCTGGGCCCCGTCCTCGGGCTCATCGCCGGCGGCAGCCGGCTCCACCACGGCCTCCCGGCCCGGCCGCTTCCTGGCCGACAGCACGATGTAGACCACGGCGAGCAGGAACACCAGCAGCGCGGTCCAGTTGTTCAGCCGCAGGCCCAGGATGTGGTGGGCGTCGTCGACGCGCATGTACTCGATCCAGAAGCGGCCGGCGCAGTACGAGGCGACGTACAGGGCGAACGCGCGGCCGTGGCCCAGCTTGAAGCGGCGGTCGGCCCAGATCACCAGCACCGTGACGCCGATGCACCACAGGGACTCGTACAGGAACGTCGGGTGGTAGTAGCCCGGCACCCGGCCGTCCGCCGTGGACGTGATGTGCACCGCCCAGGGGAGGTCGGTCTCCCGCCCGTACAGCTCCTGGTTGAACCAGTTGCCCCAGCGCCCGATCGCCTGCGCGAGGGCGATACCGGGGGCGACGGCGTCGGCGTACGCGGGCAGCGGGATACCGCGACGGCGGCAGCCGATCCATGCGCCCAGCGCACCGAATGCGATCGCACCCCAGATGCCCAGGCCGCCCTCCCAGATCTTGAAGGCGTCCACCCAGTCACGGCCCTCGCTGAAGTACAGCTGGTAGTCCGTGACCACGTGGTAGAGCCGGCCGCCGATCAGGCCGAACGGAACGGCCCAGACCGCGATGTCGGCAACCGTTCCGGGCCGTCCGCCGCGGGCGATCCAGCGCCTGTTGCCGAGCCACACGGCCACGAAGACACCGATGATGATGCAGAACGCGTAGCCGCGCAGCGGAATGGGGCCGAGGTACAGCACTCCGCGCGACGGGCTGGGAATGTAGGCAAGTTCCATGGCAGGGTCGACGCTACCCTGCCGGACACGCCCGACGGCGGGCGGCCCGGCTACGGCTCCATAACGAGCAGCGGCCCGCGTCTCACCCCTGCGCGGCCTCCTGCACCTGCTGCTTCAGCTTCGCGGGCGTCATCGACTGGTCCTCGAAGATGTTCTTGCCGTTGAGCAGCACGGTCGGTGTGCCCGAGAAGCCGCCCTTGCCGAAGGCCTCGGCGGACTTGTCGACCCAGCTGTTGTGGGTGCCGTTCTCGACACACCTGCGGAAGGCGGGGGTGTTCAGGCCCTGCACCTTGCCGGCCAGCTCGATGAGCCTGGCGTTGTCCCCGAAGGCGTCGTCGGTCTCCGGCGGCTGGTTGTCGTACAGCACGTCGTGGTACGCGACGAACTTGCCGACGTCCTGGGCGCAGGCCGCGGCGTTGGCCGCGTTGCGGGAGCCGCTGCCGCCCATGTTGCCGTCGATGATCGTGGCCAGCCGGTACTCCGCTCTCAGCTGTCCGGCATCCGTCAGTTCGTGGATCGTCGAGCGGTACGTCGTCTCGAAGGACTTGCAGGCCGGGCAGCGGAAGTCCTCCCAGATCGTGAGCGTCGACTTCGCGTCCTCCCGGCCGACCGGGATGACGAGATTGTCGTCGCCGTTCGCCCCCGAGGGGGCCACGACCGGGCCCGCGCTGTCGTCGCCTTCGTCCTTGCCGGCGTTCGCGGCGACCACGCCGATCACCGCCGCAAGGCCCAGGACGCAGACGACTGCCGCGCCCACGATCAGCGTCCGCCTTCGCTTCTCCGCGGCCTTCTGCTTCTCACGCTCGACCGCCAGCCGCTCCCGGGCGGCGCGCTTTCCGTCACGGTTCTTCTCGCTCACACCCCGCAGAACGAACCGGGGAGGCGCACCGCGCCTCCCCGGCCCCAGGTCCACTCGTTCGAGTGACCGATTTTCTGTTACGCCTGTCAGCTTTCCGTAAGCACCTGTCCGCGTACGCCCTTGGCCAGCTCACCCGCGAGCGCGCGGACGGCCTCGATGGCGGCCGCGTGGTCCGGGGCGTCCAGCATCCGCTTGACGAAGGCGGAGCCGACGATCACGCCGTCGGCGAAGCCGGCGACCTCGGCGGCCTGGGCGGCGTTGGAGACGCCGAGGCCGACGCAGACGGGCAGGTCGGTGGTGGCGCGGGTGCGCTGCACCAGGTCCTGGGCCTGCGCGCCCACGGTCTCCCGGGTGCCGGTGACGCCCATCAGGGAGGCGGCGTAGACGAAGCCGCTGCCCGCCCTGGTGATCTCGGCGAGCCGCTTGTCCTTGCTGCTGGGCGCCACGACGAAGACCGTCGCGAGGCCGTGCTTCTCGGCGTGCTCCCGCCACAGCGCCGACTCCTGCACGGGCAGGTCGGGCAGGATGCATCCGGCCCCGCCCGCCTCGGCGAGCTCGGCGGTGAAGCGCTCGACGCCGTAGCGGTCGATGGGGTTCCAGTACGTCATGACGAGGATCGGCTTGCCGGTGGCCTCGTAGGCCTCGCGGACCGTCCGCATCACGTCGGCGATTCTGACCCCGCCGCGCAGGGCGATGTCGTCGGCGGTCTGGATGACGGGGCCGTCGAGGACGGGGTCGCTGTGCGGCAGACCGACCTCCACGATGTCGGCGCCGCCGTCGAGGACGGCCCTGACCGCCTCGATGCCGCCGTCCACGGTCGGGAAGCCGGCCGGGAGGTAGGCGATGAGGGCGGAGCGGCCCTCGGCCCTGACGGCGGCGAGGGTGTCCGTCAACAGCTGGATGTTGCCGCTCACTTGGCGTCCCCCTGGATCTCGGCGGCACCACCGTTGGCATCGGCGGCGACCTCGGCGTCGGTGTCGTACAGGCCGAAGTAACGGGCGGCCGTGTCCATGTCCTTGTCGCCGCGCCCGGACAGGTTGACCACGATCAGCCCGTCCTTGCCCAGCTCCCTGCCGACCTCCAGGGCACCGGCCAGCGCGTGGGCGCTCTCGATCGCCGGGATGATCCCCTCGGTCTGCGACAGCAGGCGCAGCGCCTGCATCGCCGCGTCGTCGGTGACGGCGCGGTACTCGGCGCGGCCGGTGTCCTTGAGGTAGGAGTGCTCGGGGCCGATACCGGGGTAGTCCAGTCCGGCCGAGATCGAGTACGGCTCGGTGATCTGGCCCTCGTCGTCCTGGAGGACGTACGACCGTGAACCGTGCAGGATGCCGGGCTCTCCCGCGGTCAGGGTGGCCGCGTGTTCGCCGGTCTCGACGCCGTGTCCGGCGGGCTCGCAGCCGATGAGGCGGACGTCGGTGTCCGGGATGAAGGCGTGGAAGAGGCCGATGGCGTTGGATCCGCCGCCGACGCAGGCGATGGCGGCGTCGGGGAGCCGGCCGGCCCGCTCCAGGAGCTGGCGTCGGGCCTCCACACCGATGACGCGGTGGAAGTCGCGGACCATGGCCGGGAAGGGGTGGGGCCCGGCGACGGTGCCGAACAGGTAGTGGGTGTGGTCGACGTTGGCGACCCAGTCGCGGAACGCCTCGTTGATGGCGTCCTTGAGCGTCCGGCTGCCGGACTTCACGGCGATGACCTCGGCGCCGAGCATGCGCATCCGGGCCACGTTGAGGGCCTGGCGGCGGGTGTCGATCTCACCCATGTAGATGGTGCACTCGAGCCCGAACAGCGCGCAGGCCGTCGCCGTCGCCACGCCGTGCTGGCCGGCGCCGGTCTCGGCGATGACGCGGGTCTTGCCCATGCGCTTGGTCAGCAGGGCCTGCCCGAGCACGTTGTTGATCTTGTGGGAGCCGGTGTGGTTGAGGTCCTCGCGCTTGAGGAACACCCGGGCACCACCCGCTTCCGCGGCAAAACGAGGGACCTCGGTGAGCGCCGACGGGCGGCCCGTGTAGTTGACGAGCAGGTCGTCGAGCTCGCGGGCGAACTCGGGGTCGGCCTTCGCCTTGTCGTACTCGACGGCCACCTCGTCCACGGCGGCGACGAGGGCCTCCGGGATGAACTTGCCGCCGAACGCGCCGAAGTAGCCTTCGGCGCTGGGGGTTTGACCCTCCGGGTCGGGGATGAAGAAGTCGCTGGGCATGCGGAAACCTCACGGTGAGTGTGTTGTGTGCACTGATCGCCGTGGGGGCAGGGATTGTCAGTTGGCTGCGGGCCCGTTGTGGCTGGTCGCGCAGTTCCCCGCGCCCCTCAGGTCGGCTGCTGCCATCGCATGCCGTTGACTTGCCCCGGCTCGTCACCGATCACGTAACGCACCCGGCGTCCGTGCACCCTGCGCGCGGGCGCGCGGCAGCCACGGGGACGGCAGCCGCGCGCAAGGCGGGCGTACGGGTCCCTCGTCGCCAGGGTGATCGGGAGAGTCATCGGGCCCAAGTTTAGCGGGAGATCAGCCTCGGCCGTGCCGCAGTGCGGGGTGCTCGCCGGCCGCCACCAGGTCGGAGACGGCCGTCTTGGGGTCGCGGCCGGTGACCAGGGACTCGCCGACCAGGACCGCGTCGGCGCCGGCGTTGGCGTAGGCGATGAGGTCGTGCGGGCCGCGGACGCCGGACTCGGCCACCTTGACGATGCCGGCCGGGATGTCCGGGGCGAGCCGCTCGAACGTGCCGCGGTCGACCTCCAGCGTCTTCAGGTTGCGCGCGTTGACGCCGATGAGCTTGGCGCCGGCGTCCACCGCGCGGTCGACCTCGTCCTCGTCGTGCACCTCGACGAGCGGCGTGAGCCCGATGGACACCGCCCGCTCGATGAGGGACTCCAGCGCGGGCTGGTCGAGGGCCGCGACGATCAGCAGCGCGAGGTCGGCGCCGTAGGCCCGGGCCTCCCACAGCTGGTAGGAGGTGACGATGAAGTCCTTGCGCAGGACGGGGATGTCCACGCGCGCGCGGACCGCCTCCAGGTCCGCCAGGGAGCCGCCGAAGCGGCGCTGTTCGGTGAGGACGGAGATGACGGCCGCGCCGCCCGCCTCGTAGTCCGCCGCGAGGCCGGCCGGGTCGGCGATCGCCGCCAGCGCACCCTTGGAGGGGCTGGAGCGCTTGACCTCGCAGATCACCTTGACGCCGTCGCCGCGCAGGGCGGCCAGACCGTCCTTGGCGGCGGGCGCCTTCGCCGCGCGCTCCTTGAGCTCGTCGAGGCTCACGCGCGCCTGCCGTTCCGCGAGGTCGGCCCGCACTCCGTCGATGATCTCGTCGAGCACACTCACGCGAGCGGCCCCCTTCCAGACGGTTGACTGATAAAGCGCTTGGGCCTCTGCCCGCGGCTGCCTCATCAGCCGAGCCGGAGGCGGTACCGAAGGCGAAACCGGTGGTCACTGCGATGGTATCCGGAGGAAGGCGTAGTCCTCGCATCCGGTTGACGGCGGTCCCACTACCTGGACGTTTACCCGTCGATCAAGGGTGCAGCCAGCCGCCGAAGGGCAGGTTCCGGACAACCGTGAAGACCAGCAGCAGGGCTCCCGCGGTCCACGCCTGCGCCGGTCGGAGATCGATCCGCAGGGGACGGCCCCGCGCCGCCCGGACCGTCCAGAGGGTCCACACCAGGGCGAAGAGCAGACAGCCGGCCACGGCCAGGGCGTTGGCCTGGAGCGCCGCCGCGATGTCCCCGTGCACGACGGCGTGCGCGCTGCGCAGGCCCCCGCAGCCGGGGCAGTAGAGGCCGGTGTACTGCAGGAGCGGGCAGACGGGGTAGTGACCGGGCTCGTTGGGGTCCACGGCCCCCACGTACGCGAACGCCCCGGCGACGGCCGCCAGGACTCCTGCGGGCGCGGCGAGGCGCCCGAATACGGGTGCGGAGGGCGTCGGCATGCGCCGGCTGTCGGCGTTCACGCCTCGCATTGTGCCCCGCGCGGGCCCCGAACACGCGTCAGGGGCGGCCCGGCGGGAATGCCGGGCCGCCCCTCGACGAGGTCGCACGGGACAGCCGTACGGGCTCAGCTCTCGGCGGCCACCGGCTCGCGCGTCGCCCTGGGCGCCGCCGTCGCCGTCGTCGCGGACTGGACCATCCTGAGGGGCTTCGCCTTCGGCTGGCCGAGGCCCATCGCACTCATGATCGCGCCGATGACACCGCCCAGCGCCACGATCGCCATGCCGCCCCAGAAGCCGAGCGGGTTGTCCCCCACCATGAAGACGCCCGCGACGCAGAAACCGATGACGATGATGATGGAACCGGTCCAGGCGGCCGGGGTGTGTCCGTGACCGTGGCTGCTGCCCGCCATTACTTGCTCCTCGTTGCGGTGTGGGTGTGTGAGCCTGATGTCTGTCGCCCATTGTCCCGTACGCGCGCGGGTGACGTGCGCGGGGGTCGCCCCGCCGGGACGTCTGTTTCGCCACATCGGGACCGGTGGCCGGGGCCCGCCCGCTACGCCGGTTCGGTGCCGGTCGGGTCCTCGCCCCGGTCGAGCGCCTTCCACACGTCCTCGGGCCGGTCGGGGTCGACGACGGGGGCCGTACGGCGTGGACGGGGGGCGCCGCTGCGCTCGTAGCGGCCGGACATCGCGGGCCACAGCCGGCCGTAGCGCAGGGCGAGCAGCCCGGCGAGGAGGATCAGGGCGCCGCCCACGGCCGCGGCGTACGGCCACGCGGTGTGGGTGAGCGCTTCCACGGTGGCGGCCGTGTCGCCGGAGGCCTGCGCGGCCTTCTCGTCCAGTGCGGAGCTGTCGGAGGCGCCGGACAGGGCCGCGGCGACGGTGCCGACGCCGCACAGCGTGAGGAGCGCGGACACGGCGAGGCGACCGGCGCGGCGGACGGCGAAGACGGCGACGAGCGCGGCGAGGCCCACTATGGCGAGGGCCGCGGGGACGCCCGTGACCTCGCTGCCCTTGGCGGTCAGCGGGAAGGGGCCGCCGGCCACCGTGGCGGTGCCCTCCGACCATTGCTGCCGGGTCGCCAGCAACGCCACGGCCGCGCCGAGCGCACCGGCCAGCAGTGCCACGGCGAGACTCATACGGCCGGCCCGGGCGGAACCCGCGGCTTCGGAACGGGGGTGAGGAACAGCAGTCACGTACCCAACTATCGCCTGAACCGCGGGCGAACCGTCACCCGGGGTTCAGTGAGAAGCGCCCCATTGCGCCGGAGTGTTCGCGTCCTGCCGGCCCAGCCGGTTCGCCGTGTGCACCGCGCGCAGTACCGCCGCCGCCTTGTTGCGGCACTCGGTGTCCTCGGCGACCGGGTCGGAGTCGGCGACGATGCCCGCGCCGGCCTGGACGTAGGCCGTGCCGTCGCGCAGCAGGGCCGTACGGATGGCGATGGCGGTGTCGGAGTCGCCGGCGAAGTCGAGGTAGCCGACACAGCCGCCGTACAGGCCCCGGCGGGACGGCTCGAGTTCGTCGATGATCTGCATGGCGCGCGGCTTGGGCGCCCCGGAGAGGGTGCCGGCCGGGAAGCAGGCCGTGAGCACGTCGAAGGCGGTGCGGTCGGCCGTGACGCGTCCGGTCACCGTCGAGACGATGTGCATGACGTGCGAGTACCGCTCGATGGACATGAAGTCGACGACCTCCACCGAGCCGGGCTCGCAGACCCGCCCGAGGTCGTTGCGGCCGAGGTCGACGAGCATCAGGTGCTCGGCGCGCTCCTTGGGGTCGGCGAGCAGTTCGTCGGCGAGGGCCTGGTCCTCCTGCGGGGTGGCGCCGCGGTGCCGGGTGCCGGCGATGGGGTGGACCATGGCCTGCCCGTCCTCGACCTTGACCAGCGCCTCGGGGGACGAGCCGACGACGTCGAAGCCCTCGAAGCGGAGCAGGTACATGTACGGCGACGGGTTGGTCGCCCTCAGTACCCGGTACACGTCCAGCGCGCTCGCCGTGCACGGTGTCTCGAACCGCTGTGAGGGGACGACCTGGAACGCCTCGCCGGCCCGGATGCGCTCCTTGATGTCCTCGACGGCCTCCTGGAAGTCGGGGCCGCCCCACAGCGCGCTGTACTCGGGCAGTTCGGAGGGCGGGAGCGCGGCCGGGGGCTGGGCGACCGCGCGTGACAGGTCCGCCTCCATGGCGTCCAGGCGGGCCACGGCGTCCTCGTACGCCTCGTCCACGCCCGTGTCGAGGGCGTTGTGGTTGATCGCGTTGGCGATCAGCAGGACCGAGCCCTCCCAGTGGTCCATCACCGCGAGGTCGCTGGTCAGGAGCATGGTCAGCTCGGGCAGTTTCAGGTCGTCCCGCTCGCCGGGGCCGATCTTCTCCAGGCGGCGCACGATGTCGTACCCGAGGTAGCCGACCATGCCTCCGGTGAAGGGCGGCATGCCGTCCTGGTGCGGGGTGTGCAGGGCCTCGATCGTGGCGCGCAGGGTGGCGAGCGGATCGCCCTCGGCCGGGACGCCGACCGGCGGGGTGCCGAGCCAGTGGGTCTGACCGTCGCGCTCGGTGAGGGTGGCGGCGGAACGCACGCCGATGAAGGAATAGCGGGACCAGGCGCGGCCGTTCTCCGCGGACTCCAGGAGAAAGGTGCCGGGGCGCTCGGCGGCGAGCTTGCGGTAGAGCGCGACCGGGGTGTCGCCGTCGGCGAGGAGTTTGCGGGTGACGGGGATGACGCGGCGGTCGGTGGCCAGCTTGCGGAAGGTCTCGAGATCCATGGCGGCCGACCCTACTGATCCTGGAGTTCCGAGCGCGCCGGTACGCCGAGTTCCGCTTCCTTCAGCAGCACGTCGGCGTCGAAGCAGGTGCGGGCCCCGGTGTGGCAGGCGGCGCCGACCTGGTCGACCTTGACCAGCAGGGTGTCGGCGTCGCAGTCGAGGGCGACGGACTTCACCCACTGGACGTGGCCGGAGGTGTCGCCCTTGACCCAGTACTCCCGGCGGCTGCGTGACCAGTAGGTGCAGCGGCCGGTCGTGAGCGTGCGGTGCAGTGCCTCGTCGTCCATCCAGCCGAGCATCAGTACCTCTCCGGTGTCGTACTGCTGGGCGATGGCGGGCAGGAGCCCGTCGGCGCTGCGCTTGAGGCGCGCGGCGATCTCGGGGGCGAGGCTGCTGGGCGGAGGCGAGCTGGTCATGGGGCCATTGTGCCGCGCGGCACCGACAAGTCCGGGCGGCGTCCACTGTCCGGACCCGCTACCCGGTCGTAGGCTGACTGCATGTCGACCTTTGCCAAGCGTGAACGGCTCCTTCTCGCCGACCTCTTGGAGACCGCAGGTCCGGATGCCCCCACCCTGTGCGAGGGCTGGCAGACCCGCGATCTGGCCGCGCACGTGGTCGTGCGCGAGCGCCGCCCCGACGCCGCCGGGGGCATGCTGATCAAGCAGCTCGCGCCCCGCTTGGAGAAGGCGATGGAGGAGTTCACGGCGAAGCCGTACGAGGAGCTGATCCAGCTCATCCGCACCGGCCCGCCGCGCTTCTCCCCCTTCCAGCTCAAGCAGATCGACGAGATGTCGAACACGGTCGAGTTCTACGTCCACACCGAGGACGTCCGCCGCGCCCAGCCGGACTGGACGGGCCGCGAGCTCGACCCGGTCTTCCAGGACGCCCTGTGGTCCCGTCTGGAACGCACCGCCCGCCTGATGGGCCGCAAGGCTCCCACGGGCCTGGTGCTGCGCCGCCCCGACGGCCAGACCGCCGTCGCCCACCGCGGCACGCCGGTCGTCACGGTGACCGGCGAGCCGTCGGAACTGCTGCTGTTCGTCTACGGCCGCCAGAGCGCCGCCGACGTGGACGTGGACGGCGACCAGGACGCGATCACCAAGCTGCAGGAGTCGAAGCAACTCGGCATCTGAGGGCCGCCGCTCAGCCGGGCAGCTCGGCCCGGCGCAGATCCCGGACGCACAGGACGACGACCCCACCGAGCCCGCAGACCGCCGCGCTGACGACGAACACCGGCCCGGTGCCCCAGACTCCGATGGCGGCCGCCGACAGCGGCATGCTCAACGGGGCGAAGCCGAGGCTGACCAGGCCGGCGACGGCGGTGACCCGGCCCAGGTAGGCGGGGTCGGCCTGGGTCTGCAGCAGGGCGCCGCACACCACCCCGCTGAGCCCCGTCAGCAGCCCGATGAGCAGGGCCGTGCCGGTGGCCGCGACGACACCCGGGGCGTAGGCGAGGGTGCCGATCGCGACGGATCCCGCGAGGATCGCGTACGCGGCGACCTGTCCGGCGTGCGGCAGGCGCCCCCGCACGGTCAGCAGCAGCGACGCGGCGCCCGCGCCGCCGCCGAACCCGGCGAGCACCCAGCCCATCCCGGTGGCGCCCCAGCCGCGTTCGTCGGCCAGCAGGGTCAGGCCGACGTTGAGGGGGCCGACAAAGCCGAGGTCGCCGAGGGCGATGGCCAGCATCAGCGGGGCGAGGACGCGGTGGCGGCGGATGTAGCGCAGTCCGGCGACCAGGTCGCTCCCCCACTCTCGGCTTCGCTCGGGCGGGGCGGTGACCTTGTCGGCCGCGTTGTCGTCAGGGGGGAGCTCCCGGACGCGCACGGAGACCAGCAGCGGCACCGACACGGCGATCAGCAGTCCGGCGAGCGCGAACGCGGCCGCCGCGCCGCCCACCGCCACACCGAGACCGCCGAGCGGGGCACCGACGACGCTCGCGAACCTGATCGCGAGGCTTCGCATGCCCTGCACGCGCGCGAGCTGACCTCGACCGGTCACGCGCGCGGGGAGGGCGCCCACGGCGGGCATGAACACGGCGTCGACGGTGCCGAAGACGAGCGCGAGCAGGGCCAGGGGCCACAGGCCCGGGCTGGTGAGGAACAGCAGCCCGGCCACCGCGAGCACGGCCACGCAGCGCACCGCGTCGCTGCCTATGGCGACCCTGCGCGGCCCGAGCCGGTCGGCGATCACTCCGCCGCCCAGCATCAGCACGGCTCGCGGCAGCGCGCTGACCGACATCACGACACCGGCCTGCGCGGGCGTACCGGCCTGGACGGCGGCCCAGGACAGGGCGATGTAGTAGACGCTGTCGCCGACCATCGAGGAGGTGTAGGCGGCGAGCCAGCGCAGAACGTTGCCGTCGCGGTGGGCGGGGCGTTCGGCGTGCTGCTCGGGTATGACGGGCGCGGTGACGGTCACGGAGGCGGCCTCTCTCAGACGCGGAACGGAAACCCGTACACATGCAGCGCGACACTCTCGCGCCCTTCGGTGTCGCCGGCGGCTTCGGCGGCCCGGCCCTTCGCCTCGTACTTCCTGGCGAGCGCCTCCAGCTCCTGACGGAGCCCGTCCAGCTCGGCGGGGGTCAGCCGCAGCAGGGACTCGCTGTCGGGGGCTGCGGAGTTCCACTCGGGGCCCCAGGTCGGCCGCTCGTCGAGATAGCGGCGGTACATGTCGGCGCGCTGCTCGTGGAAGAGCCGGGTGGCCGCCAGGTGCGCGGCCGCCCGCTCGGGTGCGTCCCGGAAGTCCTTGTCCCGGATGCTCACGCCCTCCGAGGAGGGCTGCCACCAGCGCTCCCGGCCGTCGGCGCGCTGCGGTTCGGCCTCTTCGATGAGTCCGTGCTCGGCGAGTTTCCGCAGGTGATAGCTGACCAGCGAGACAGCCTCGCCGACCTGGTCGGCAAGTTGCGAGGCGGTCGCCGTGCGGGCCACGCACAGCCCCCGGTACAGCTGCATCCGCAGCGGGTGGGCCAGGGCCTTGAGCGTGCCCAGGTCGGTGATGGGGCGGTTCTCCTCGCGTGCCATGACGCCACCGTAGATACGAAAGAAAAGTTGCACAATATATTTTGCGCAATTTTCCTTGTGCACCTGCCCATGGGAAAGCCCCGGCCGACGGCCGGGGCTCAGCTCCGCCTACCTGACGGGATGCCCCGCCCCCCGCAGCGTCGCCTTCACCTCGCCGATGCGCAGATCGCCGAAGTGGAAGACCGACGCCGCCAGTACGGCGTCCGCCCCCGCGGCGATCGCCGGCGGGAAGTCGGCCAGTTTGCCCGCGCCGCCGGAGGCGATCACCGGTACCGTCACGTGCTTGCGTACCGCGGCGATCATCTCGAGGTCGTAGCCGTCCTTCGTGCCGTCCGCGTCCATCGAGTTGAGCAGGATCTCCCCCGCACCCAGCTCGGCGGCCCGGTGCGCCCACTCGACGGCGTCGAGACCGGTGCCGCGGCGGCCGCCGTGGGTCGTGACCTCGAAGGAGCCCGACTCGGTGCGCCGGGCGTCCACGGAAAGAACCAGGACCTGGCGGCCGAAGCGCTCTGCGATCTCGCGGATGAGGTCGGGGCGGGCGATCGCGGCCGTGTTCACGCCCACCTTGTCGGCGCCCGCCCGCAGCAGCTTGTCCACGTCCTCGGCCGTGCGCACGCCACCGCCGACGGTGAGCGGGATGAACACCTGCTCGGCGGTGCGGCGCACCACGTCGTACGTCGTCTCGCGGTTGCCCGACGACGCCGTGATGTCCAGGAACGTCAGCTCGTCGGCGCCTTCGGCGTCGTACACCTTCGCCATCTCGACGGGGTCGCCCGCGTCGCGCAGGTTCTGGAAATTGACACCCTTGACGACCCGGCCGTTGTCGACGTCCAGGCAGGGGATGACTCGGACCGCCAGGGTCATGACTGCTCGGCTCCTCTGAATGCTTCTATTTCCACTTCGACCAGGATGCGCGGGTCGACGAAGCCCTCCACGACCAGGAGGGTCGAGACCGGCCGTACTGCGTCGAAGAGATCCTTGTGGGCCCGGCCCACCTCGTCCACGTCACGCGCGTGGGTCAGGTACATCCTCGTACGGACCACGGACTCGATGCCGAGCCCGAACTCGCCGATCGCCTCGATCGCGCTGGTGAAGGCGACCTTGGCCTGCTCGTACGGGTCGCCCTCCCCGTACAGCACATGGCCCTTGAAGGACGTGGTGCCCGCCACCAGGACGCGGTCTCCCGCCGCGACGGCACGCGCGAAACCGAAGGACTCCTCCCAGGGGCTTCCGCTCTGCACGCGCCGCACGGCATCGGACGTCATGACGACACAGCCTCCAGGGCTTCTTCCAGGGTGAACGCCTTCGCGTACAGCGCCTTCCCTACGATCGAGCCCTCCACGCCCAGCGGCACCAGCTCGGCGATGGCCCGCAGGTCGTCGAGCGAGGACACGCCGCCGGAGGCCACGACCGGGCGGTCGGTCGCGGCGCAGACGTTGCGCAGCAGCTCCAGGTTCGGGCCCTGCAGCGTGCCGTCCTTGGCGATGTCGGTGACCACGTACCGCGCGCAGCCCTCCTGGTTGAGGCGCTCCAGCGTCTCGTAGAGGTCACCGCCGTCGCGGGTCCAGCCGCGGCCGCGCAGAGTCGTGCCGCGTACGTCGAGACCGACCGCGATCTTGTCACCGTGCTCGGCGATGACCTTGGCGACCCAGTCGGGGGTCTCCAGGGCGGCCGTACCGAGGTTCACGCGCGTGCAGCCGGTCGCGAGGGCGGCCGCGAGGGAGGCGTCGTCGCGGATGCCGCCGGACAGCTCCACCTTGATGTCCATCGCCTTGGCCACCTCGGCGATCAGCTCCCGGTTGTCGCCGGTGCCGAAGGCGGCGTCCAGGTCGACCAGGTGCAGCCACTCGGCGCCCGCCCGCTGCCAGGCGAGGGCGGCCTCCAGGGGAGAGCCGTACGAGGTCTCCGTGCCGGACTCGCCGTGCACCAGGCGGACGGCCTGACCGTCGCGGACGTCGACGGCGGGGAGGAGTTCGAGCTTGGCCATGTCTCTACAGGGTTCCGATCCAGTTGGTGAGCAGCTGCGCTCCGGCGTCGCCGGACTTCTCGGGGTGGAACTGCGTGGCCCACAGGGCACCGTTCTCGACGGCGGCCACGAACGGCTTGCCGTGCGTCGACCAGGTCACCTTGGGGGCGGTCAGCGTCGGGTTGTACGTCTCCAGGGTCCAGTCGTGGACGGCGTAGGAGTGCACGAAGTAGAAGCGCGCGTCCGCGTCCAGGCCGGCGAACAGCTCGGAGTCGGCCGGCGCCTCGACGGTGTTCCAGCCCATGTGCGGCACGATGTCGGCCTGGAGCGGCTCGACCGCGCCGGGCCACTCGTCGAGGCCCTCGGTCTCCACGCCGTGCTCGATGCCGCGCGCGAAGAGGATCTGCATACCGACGCAGATGCCCATCACGGGGCGCCCGCCGGCCAGCCGCCGGTCGACGATCCAGTCGCCGCGCGCCTCCTTCAGGCCCGTCATGCAGGCGGCGAAGGCACCGACGCCGGGCACCAGGAGGCCGTCCGCGTTCATGGCCCTGTCGAAGTCGCGGGTTATCTCGACATCGGCTCCCACGCGCGCGAGGGCGCGTTCGGCGGACCTCACATTGCCGAAGCCGTAGTCGAACACCACGACGTTCTTGGCGTTCTTGGTGCTCAATTCCACACCTCCAGCCGCAGGACGCCCGCGACCAGACACATCGCGGCGCCGATGGAGAGCAGCACGATCAGCCCCTTCGGCATCTGCTGCTTCACGAAGGAGACGATGCCGCCGACGAGGAAGAGGCCGACGACGATCAGGACGGTCGAGGTGCCGTTCACAGCGCGCCCTTCGTGGAAGGCAGGATGCCGGCCGCGCGCGGGTCACGCTCGCTGGCGTAGCGCAGCGCCCGCGCCAGCGCCTTGAACTGGCACTCCACGATGTGGTGTGCGTTGCGGCCGTACGGCACGTGCACGTGCAGCGCGATCTGCGCCTGCGCGACGAAGGACTCCAGGATGTGCCGGGTCATCGTGGTGTCGTACTCGCCGATCATCGGCGCCATGTTCTCGGGCTCGGTGTGCACGAGGTACGGGCGGCCGGAGAGGTCGACGGTGACCTGGGCGAGGGACTCGTCCAGCGGGACCGTGCAGTTGCCGAAGCGGTAGATCCCCACCTTGTCGCCGAGCGCCTGCTTGAAGGCGGCGCCCAGCGCGAGGGCGGTGTCCTCGATGGTGTGGTGCGAGTCGATGTGCAGGTCGCCCTCGGTCTTCACGGTCAGGTCGAACAGACCGTGTCGGCCGAGCTGGTCGAGCATGTGGTCGTAGAAGCCGACTCCTGTCGACACATCGACCTTCCCGGACCCGTCGAGGTCGATCTCGACGAGGACCGAGGTCTCCTTCGTGACTCGTTCCACGCGTCCTACGCGGCTCATGCGTTCTGCTCCTTCGGGGGTGTGGGGGTGTCCCCCACAAAGCTCACCAGTTCACGGACCGCGTCGAGGAACGCGTCGTTCTCTTCGGGGGTTCCGGCGGTGACCCGCAGCCACCCCGGTACGCCGTTGTCCCGGACCAGGACGCCCCGGTCGAGGATCTTCCGCCAGGCCTCATGGGCGTCCGGGAACCGCCCGAACTGTACGAAGTTCGCGTCGGACTCCGTCACCTCGTAGCCGATCGCGCGCAGTTCGGTGACCAGCCGGTCCCGCTCGGCCTTCAGCTGCTCGACATAGCCGAGCAGGGTGTCGGTGTGCTCCAGTGCGGCCAGCGCGGTCGCCTGGGTGACGGCCGACAGGTGGTACGGCAGCCGTACGAGCTGCACCGCGTCCACGACGGCCGGGTGCGCGGCGAGATAGCCGAGGCGCAGGCCGGCCGCCCCGAACGCCTTCGACATGGTCCGCGAGATGACGAGGTGCGGGCGGCCCTGAAGCAGCGGCAGCAGCGAGGTGCCGTGGCTGAACTCGATGTACGCCTCGTCGACCACCACCATCGACGGCTTCGCCGCCTGCGCGGCCTCGTACAGCGCGAGGACCGTCTCGGGCGGAACCGCGTTGCCCGTGGGGTTGTTGGGGGTGGTGATGAAGACGACGTCGGGCTGGTTCTCGACGATGGCCTTCTCGGCCGCCGCGAGATCGATGGTGAAGTCGTCGTTCCGGGGGCCGGAGATCCAGCCGGTGCCCGTGCCGCGCGCGATCAGGCCGTGCATCGAGTACGACGGTTCGAAGCCGATCGCCGTGCGGCCCGGCCCGCCGAAGGTCTGCAGCAGCTGCTGGATGACCTCGTTGGAGCCGTTGGCGGCCCAGACGTTCGCCGGGCCGATCTCGTAGCCGGACGTGTTCGTCAGGTACTCGGCGAGCTTCGTGCGCAGCTCGACCGCGTCCCGGTCCGGGTAGCGGTTGAGGTTCCGGGCCGCCTCGCGCACCCGCTCGGCGATCCGTTCGACCAGCGGCTCGGGCAGCGGGTAGGGGTTCTCGTTGGTGTTGAGCCGTACGGGGACGTCCAACTGGGGCGCGCCGTAGGGGGACTTGCCGCGCAGCTCGTCCCGTACGGGGAGATCGTCGATGCCTGTCACTTGCCCTCGGGTACCTTCCAGCCGAACCTCGCCTTGATCGCCGCGCCGTGCGCCGGCAGGTCCTCCGCCTCCGCCAGCGTCACCACGTGGTGCGCGACCTCGGCCAGTGCGTCCCGCGTGTAGTCGACGATGTGGATGCCACGCAGGAAGGACTGCACGGACAGGCCCGAGGAGTGGCAGGCACAGCCGCCGGTGGGCAGGACGTGGTTGGAGCCGGCCGCGTAGTCGCCGAGCGAGACGGGCGCCCAGGGGCCGATGAAGACCGCACCCGCGTTGCGGACCCGGTCGGCGACCTCGGAGGCCTGGCGGGTCTGGATCTCCAGGTGCTCGGCGCCGTACGCGTCGACAACGCGCAGCCCCTCCTTGATCCCGTCCACCAGCACGACCGCGGACTGCTTGCCGCTGAGCGCCGGGCGGATCCGGTCCTCGATGTGCCTGGTGGCCGCGACCTGCGGCTCCAGCTCCTTCTCCACCGCGTCCGCCAGCTCGAGGGAGTCGGTGACGAGGACGGCGGCGGCGAGCGGGTCGTGCTCGGCCTGGCTGATCAGGTCGGAGGCGACGTGCACCGGATCGGCCGTCTCGTCCGCGAGGATCGCGATCTCGGTCGGGCCGGCTTCGGCGTCGATGCCGATCCTGCCGGTGAAGTAGCGCTTGGCGGCGGCGACCCAGATGTTGCCGGGGCCGGTCACCATGTTGGCGGGCGGGCAGGACTCGGTCCCGTACGCGAACATCGCGACGGCCGTGGCACCGCCGGCGGCGTACACCTCGTCGACGCCCAGCAGCGCGCACGCGGCGAGGATCGTCGGGTGCGGCAGGCCGTTGAACTCGGCCTGGGCGGGCGAGGCGAGCGCGATCGACTCGACGCCGGCCTCCTGGGCGGGCACGACGTTCATGATCACGGAGGACGGGTAGACGGACCGGCCGCCGGGGGCGTACAGCCCCACGCGGTCCACCGGCACCCACTTCTCGGTCACCGAGCCGCCGGGCACGACCTGGGTGGTGTGGGACGTGCGGCGCTGCTCGCGGTGGACGAGGCGGGCGCGACGGACGGACTCCTCCAGGGCCGCGCGCACGGCCGGGTCGAGTTCCTCCAGGGCACGGGTCAGCGCCGCGGCCGGCACCCGCACCTGGTCGAGCTTCACACCGTCGAACTTCTCGGCGAAGTCGATCAGCGCCGCGTCGCCCCGATGATGCACGGCCTCGCAGATCGGACGCACCTTCTCCAGGGCGGCCGAGACGTCGAAGTCGGCTCGGGGCAGCAGGTCGCGCAAGGCGGGGCCCTCCGGGAGGGCGTCGCCGCGCAGATCGATTCGGGAGATCACGTGCTCAATTCTCGCAGACCCGGATGGGACGCCGTTCGCGCGTATCAATGGTTGATACAGCACACGGAAGATCCTCTTCACGGTTTGCGTTCGGATCGTCACTCAGCGGGCATGAACGATTGTACGAAACCCATGAGTAACCCATGAGTATTCAGGAGGAAGAAGCACCGTGAGCGAGGGGGCCGGCACCCGGGACGGGGACCTGCCGGACGATCTGACCGCCGCCGAGGCCGGCATGTGGCAGGCCTTCCGCAACGGCACCGCATACGACCTGAGCAGCGGGGACACCGTCGTCGACGATCCGCACGGCGGGCATCCGTGGGGCCCCGAGCGGACCGTGCGGGCCCGCATGGTGTGCTGGCTGCTCCTCGACGGACCGCCCGCCCTCGCCGGCCGCGTCTCCTCGCTGAAGCTGACCGGCGTGCGGATCAGCGGCAGCCTGGACCTCGCGGGCGGCTCGGTGACGCCCTACGTCGAGCTGCGGGACTGCCGCTTCGAGCAGGAGGTCCTGCTCCCGGAGGCCCGGTTCAAGACCGTACGGCTGGTGAACTGCTCGGTGCCGCGGCTGGAGGCGGCCCGGGTGCACACCGAGGGCGACCTGCACCTTCCGCGCTGCCGCTTCCTGGGCGGGGTCCGGCTGACCGACGCGCAGATCGGCACCGACCTGCTGCTCAACCAGGCCGTCGTCCACCGGGACCGCACCGGCCGCTCGATCGTCGCGGACGGCATGACCGTCGGCCAGGACCTGCAGGCCGAGATGCTGGAGTCGTACGGCGAGCTGAGTCTGCGCGGCGCGCAGGTCGGCGTCTCGCTCAGCCTGCGCGGGGCCCGGCTGCGCAACCCGTACACCCGCCTCGCCCTGAACGCGCCCCAGCTGACCGTCGAACGCACCCTGTACCTCAGCCCGGCGGCCGTCGGCAGCATCCAGCTGAGCGGCACGACGCCCGCGCGCGGGACCCGGATCCAGCGGTTCGAGTGCCAGGGCGGGGTGCGGCTGGACGACGGCCGGTTCGGCGACGCGGTCGACCTCGAACGCGCCCGCTTCACCTTCACCGACGAGCAGGAGTTGTCGCTGCGCCGCGTCCAGGTGCCCGAGCTGCGCTTCCTCGGGGAGCAGCCGCAGCACGGCAAGGTCGTGCTGTCCGGGGCGCGGATCGTCAACCTCGTCGACCGGGCGGGTAGCTGGCCGGGTCCGGGCAATCTGCACATGCCGGGTTTCGCTTACGAGAACCTGGTGCCGCAGGGCCCGTTCCCGCTGTCCGAGCGCCTCGACTGGGTGGCCGCCGCCACCGCCGAGTACCACCCGGAGCCGTACGAGCGCCTGGCCGCCGTACTGCGCAACGGCGGTGAGGACGAGGACGCCCGCGAGGTGCTGCTCGCCAAACAGCGCCGCCGCCGCGAGACCCTGCCGCCGGCCGCCAAGCTCTGGGGGTACGCGCAGGACCTGACGGTGGCCTACGGATACCGGCCGGGGCGGGCCGCGGTGTGGATGGCGGTGCTGTGGGCGGCGGGCTCGCTCGCCTTCTGGTACGCCGGGCGGCCCCGGACCGGCGCCAATGCCGGGGACCCGCCCTGGAACCCGGCCCTCTTCGCGCTCGACCTGCTGCTTCCGGTCATCGAGCTGGGCCAGGTGGGCTACTGGCAGCTGCACGGCGGCTGGCAGTGGCTGGCGGCCGCACTGATCCTGCTGGGCTGGGTCCTCGCGACGACGGTGGCGGCGGGGGCGACCCGGCTGCTGCGGCGCAACTGAGCGGGCTCACCGGCCCACGGAACGTGCGCGGCGGACGCGCGCCCTCCGGCGACCATTAGGCTCTTGCGTCGTGACCACCGTCCGACTGCCGCTCTTCCCCCTGAACTCGGTGCTGTTCCCGGGGCTCGTGCTCCCCCTGAACATCTTCGAGGAGCGCTATCGCGCCATGATGCGCGCGCTCCTGAAGACCCCCGAGGACGAACCGCGCCGCTTCGCCGTCGTGGCGATCCGCGACGGCCATGAGGTGGCACCGAGCGCGCCCGGCATGCCCGACCCGACGGCCCTGCCCGAGCGGGGACCCGCGGCCGGCTTCGGCAGCGACCCGGCCAAGGCCTTCCACGGCGTGGGCTGCGTGGCCGACGCCGCGACGATCCGGGAGCGTCCCGACGGCACGTTCGAGGTACTGGCGACCGGGACGACCCGGGTGCGGCTGCGGTCGGTGGACGCGTCGGGGCCGTATCTGACGGCCGAGCTGGAGGAGCTGCCGGAGGAGCCGGGGGACGAGGCGGGGGCGCTGGCCGAGGGCGTGCTGCGCGCGTTCCGCCAGTACCAGAAGCGGCTGGCGGGAGCGCGGGAGCGGTCGCTGACCACCGACGGGGACCTGCCGGACGAACCGTCCGTGGTGTCGTACCTGGTGGCGGCGGCGATGATGCACGACATCCCGACCAAGCAACGGCTCCTGCAGGCGCCGGACACCGCGTCCCGCCTGCGCGACGAACTGAAACTCCTTCGCTCCGAGACGGCCGTCATCCGTAGCCTGCCGTCACTGCCCGCGTCGGACCTGACGCGCGGCCCGACGAGTCTGAACTGAACAGGGAAACACCCCGGATGGCGAAGAAAGCAGCGAAGAAACAGCAGCAGTCCGGCGGCACGCCCGCGACGGTGGCGCTGACGGCCGCGGGCGTGGACCACACGATCCACTCCTACGACCACGACCCCGCCCACCCGTCCTACGGCGAGGAGGCGGCCGAGGCGATGGGCGTCTCACCGGACCGGGTCTTCAAGACGCTGGTCGCGGACGTCGACGGCACCCTGACCGTGGCCGTGGTCCCGGTGGCCGGCTCCCTGGACCTGAAGGCCCTGGCCTCGGCGGTGGGCGGCAAACGGGCCACGATGGCCGACCCGACCCTCGCGGAACGCACGACGGGCTACGTCCGGGGTGGCATCTCCCCCCTGGGCCAGCGCAAGAAACTCCCCACGGTCCTGGACGCCTCGGCCACCACCCACCCCACGATCTGCATCTCGGCCGGCCGCCGCGGCCTGGAGGCCGAACTCTCCCCCCACGACCTGGCCAACCTCACCAACGCCACCCTGGCCCGGATCGGCCGCGCGTAACCTCTCGACGACATGCCCTTCCTCGGCTAATCAGAAAGGGCATGTCGAAGAAAACACGCAAGCGGAAGTGGCGCATCAAAAAACGCCGCTCAAACCACGGCCACCGCCCAGCCTGACGACGTAGCTGCGGAACCCCGTCAAACCGCGGGCATTCGTGCCTCCCCCAGTGCCTTAAGGGCCTGGGGGGACCCCAGGGCGGCACGGGTGGGCGCGGGCGGCACCTCGTCAGCGCCGGGCTGCGCGACCCCGGCTCCAGCACCGACGCCGACCCCTCTACGGGCGCTCATACCCCGTCGCCCCATACCCCACCGGCTCCGGATCCCGAGGCCCGAACAACGCCGTCAACCCCAGATGCACCAGCAACCCGGCCAGGGACCACGCCAGCAACGCCCCCTTCGCCCCCAACCTCAACGGCGCCGAGAACGTCACCCCCTTGCCCACACTCTTGGCCTGCGCCAACACATCCTGCGCGGGCCCGAGCCACACCCCCACCCGCCAGGCGAGCAACGACCCGAGCAACCCCCCGACCCCCAGCGCCACCACCACCGGCACGCCCCCACGCCGCCGCAGCACGAACACCACGACCGCACTGACGAACCCGAACGCCATCGCCAGCAGAGTGAACGTTCCGTCGACCCCGATCGACTGCTCCCCCTCGGTGTCCTTGAGGTACACGACCCACGAGTCGTCCACCACCTCGCCGACCAGCGGCACCCGCGGCGCCAGCCAGCACCACAGCACGCCGAGCAGTGCCCCACCGAGCGCCACCGCCACCGTGATCACGGCGGCCTCCCGCACTTCGGTCTTCATCCCGGGACCGTCCTGATCCTTGGTTCCGTGAGCGACGTGATCAGGCGCGCCGACCACATGTCCGGACCCGCCGGGGGCAGGCGGCCACGCACCGTGCGAGGACTGTTCATGCGGCGGCGGAGGCGGTGTCAACGGAGCTGTCACCCTGACATCGTGCCAGGCCTGCCCGGGCGGCGCGTCACCGGACGGCAGCCCGGCGGTACGCCCAGGTGGCGGCGGCCAGCGAGATCACCCCGACCCCCGCACAGACCGCGAGGTCACCGGCGACCATGACCCACTCGGGGCTGGCCGAGAAGGTCCGCGCGTACGCCTCCACCCCGTACGTCGACGGCAGCAGATCCCGTGCGAACCGCACGATCTCCGGCATCCGCTCCGGCGGCAGCACGCCGAGGAGCAGCGCCGCCGACATCCCCAGCTGCCCCAGCAGCGTGGCCAGCTCCGGCCGCGGCGCCAGCAGCCCGAAGGCCGCGCCGAGCCCGGAGAGCGCCGCGCCGGCCAGCGGGATCACCGCGAGCAGGATCCACAGGTTGGTCAGCGGCAGCCCGAACAGCACGCACCCGAAGACGGCCGTCACCAGCGTCCCCGGCACGGTGAAGGACGCGTACGCCCCCGCCGCCCCCAGCACCACCGCCGCGGGCGGCACCGGCAGCGTGGCGTAGTGGTCGAGCCCGCCGGTGGCACGGAGCTGTCCGAAGTACTGCGCGAGGAGGTTCAGCGCGACGAAGGCGACGACCACGACCGACGAGCCGGCCACCACCGCCTGGGCCTCGCCCCCGCCGTCCACGACCCCGCGCATCATGATCATGATGCCGACGGACTGGAAGGTCGCCACGAACAGCAGCGGAATCCGGGCCACCCGGGCCCGGGACAGCTGTGCCCGGTACACGGCCGCGAGGGACGGCCACAGCCGCGCGGGCGGCGCGAGTTCGGCCGGGCCCACGACCGGACCGTCCAGGGCCCGGGCACTGCCCGGCAGAACCTCTGTGGGTACGGCACTCACGTCGCGCTGCTCCCCTTTCTGGGGTTCACTTCGGCGGTCGCCCTGTTCCGTACGGATACGACGGCCCCTCCATTCAAGACCGACGCGCTCACGGCCCGCTCGCTCACGCCTTCACCAGTCCCTGCTCGGCGGCGCCGCCCAGCGCCATGTACACGTCCTCCAGGCTCGGCGTGGCCAGCGTGAAGTCGTCGAGGGCGGCGAAGGCGGCCCCGCCGGTGACCGTGGACACGACCGCGCGGGCCTCGTCGGGGGCCAGCCGCAGCGTCCAGCGGCGCCCGGACTCCACGGCCCGGTCCCGCAGCGCGGCCACCTCGGGCACGTCGAGCGGCGCCCGCTCCCGCCACACCAGCTCGACCCGCACCTCGCCGGCGACCCGCTCCTTCAGCCCGGAGGGCGAGTCGCAGGCGATCACGCGTCCCCTGTCCAGGACGGCGACCCGGTCGAGCACGGTCTCGGCCTCGATGACGTTGTGGGTGACCAGCACCACGGTCGTCCCGCGTTCGCCGCGCCGCCGGTCGACGGCGGACCACACCGCCCGGCGGGCCACCGGGTCCATGGCGGCGGTCGGCTCGTCGAGGACGAGCAGCGGCCGCTCCCCCACCAGCGCCGCCGCGACACAGGCCAGCCGCCGCTGCCCGCCGGACAGCTTCTTCAGCGGCCGCCCGGCGATCTCGGTCAGCCCCAGTTCGTCGAGTACGGCGTCCCGCTCGGCCCGCGCCCGCCGCACGTCCAGGCCGCGCAGCCGCCCGGTGGTCTCGGCGGCAAGGGACACCGTGAGTTCGTCGAGGGCGGTGGACTCCTGCCCGAGGTAGGCGAGAAGGCGCGAGGCACGCTCCGGATGGCGCACGATGTCGTGCCCGAGGATCTCGACACTGCCGCGGTCGGGCCGCATCAGCCCGGTGAGCTGTCGTACGAGGGTGGACTTGCCGGCTCCGTTCGGCCCGAGCAGCCCGAAGATCTCACCCCGCCGCACTTCCAGCCGTACGTCGTCGGTGGCCCGCACCTCGGGCGTTCCCGGTGCCCCGCGCCGCGCGCGGACCGCGGGGTAGGTCTTGGTCAGTCCGCGTACCGCGCACACGACCTCGCCACTGTCCCGGAAGGCCTGTGCCGCACGCGTACTCACAAGGGACGAGACTACGGGGTCCGCGCCCTGTGCCCACGCTCGGGGCGGCCTCTTGACCCAGAACGCCCGGAATCAGTCATTCCGGCCAGACCGGAATCAGCCACGCCGACCAGATCCCCGCTCGCAGGCCGCTACTCCCCCGCAGGGGCGTGCTCCGCGGCCGTGCGCACATCCACCTCGCGCCAGAAACCCGCCCGGATCGCATACCGGTCGTGCTCGTCGATCTGGTCGTCCTTGTGCGCCAGCAGCCCGAACCGGGCGGCGTACCGCAGCAGCTCCCCGTCGATCCGGTGCGGGATCCGCGGATACATCCCGGACAGCTTCTGCAGATGCCCCTGGTCGCCGAGCCGGGACATCCACCGCCGGGCGAACACCTGCCCCACCTCGTAGGGGTCCCCGCCGACCGTCGTGATGTCCTCCTCACGGTCGGCCCAGCGCTGCTCCGCGGTGGTGAGCTGCGCGAGTGTCGGCATCGTCGCGACCTCGGGCGGTTCGGCGGCCGCCCCGGGCCGGTCCACCCACCCCTTGTCGGAGGACCAGCGCAGGGTCGCGGTGGCGGGATGCTGGGCGGCCTGGGCACCAGGAGCCCGCAGCGCGGCCAGGTCCTTCGGCGTCGGTACACCCTTGGGCGCCGGCACCCGCTCCTCGCCGCCGTTCTGCGCCGCGGCCGGCGCGGGGTGCGGCGGCTCCTGGACGGTCCGCTCGGCGGCCGGGGCGAGCGAGGCGTCGGGCAGCGGAGCGGAGAGGATCGCGGCGATCTCGGGCCGCGGCGCGGGCGGCGGGGCGCACACCCCGCCCAGGTCCCTGGCCCGTACGGCCTTGATGATCCACGCCCGGTCGAGCACCCGCCGCTCGTCGGCCTCGGCGACCAAATCCTCGGACTGGTTGTAGTCACCGTCGGCGGCCTGCACGGCCCACAGGTGTACGGCGACCCCGTGCTCCTTGGCCGCCATCATGCCCGGCAGCAGATCGCCGTCGCCGGTGACCAGGACGACGTCGGAGCAGGCGCGGTTGCGGGCCAGCTCGGTGAGCTCGGCGTGCATGGCGGCGTCGACGCCCTTCTGGTTCCAGCGGCCGTCACTGCGGGTCAGCGCGCCGAGCCGGACCGTGACCCGGGGCATCACGCGCAGCCTGCGGTGTTCGGGCTGGGGGACGCGGTCGGGGGCACCGTCGAACCAGTAGATGCGCAGCAGCGGCCGTTCCGTGTCGGACTCGGCGCGTTCACGCAGGCCGTGGATGAGGGCGGTGTGGTCGACGGTGATGCGGGACCGCGAGGGCTCTCCGGCAAGGAGACTTGCGGCGGCCCCCAGCAGATACCCGGCGTCCACCAGGACGATGCAGCGGTCCACACGACTCACCCTCTTCCCGGGAGGTTTGCTTCGGGCTTGCTTCGAGTCTGCCCGACCACGCGTGGGTTAACGGCCCGAACTCGATCTTCGGCGTGGCGTTTCCGGGATTCCCTCGACGACAAGGCCTGTTACATACGGTAATTATCCGAAATGCATTCGTTGTCAGCCTATGTGAATCTGGTCCCGGCCCTGGCCCCTAGATCCCCCACAGGAGGCATCACCATGGCCAAGAACAAGAACCGTGACCGAAAGCAGCCCCGGTCCGAGCGCGGCCAGCACGAGGGACGGCAGTCCTCGCTGGAGCCGGATGCCGAGGAGGGCGCCGCGCAGGTGACGCCCGGCGACATGGCCCGCAAGGGGCGGCACAAGCGCTTCGGCCACAACTGACAGCTGCATGACGGGCTGTTGCAGCCCAGGCACATGACAAGGGGCGCATCCGGCATCGGATGCGCCCCTCGCGTACGCCGATTGCTCAGCCTGCGCCTGCTCAGCCTGCGAGGCAGGACGGACCCAGCAGCACCTTCAGATCGCCGAACAGTGCCGGATCCGGCTTCACCCGGTGCCGGTCCAGCCGCAGCACGGTCGTCCTGGTCGGCCCCTGGAGCTTGATGCGCACCTCGCTGTCGCCCTTGTGGTGACTGAGGATCTCGCCGAGCCGGCTGACCATGGGCGGGGTGACCCTCGTCGCCGGGATGGTGAGCACCACGGGCGCGTTGGTGCCCGCGTTCGACAGGTCGGGAATCATCAGCTCCATCGCGACCAGGCGCGGCACGTCCTCCCGCTTGTCGAGGCGGCCCTTGACGAACACCACGGCGTCCTCGACGAGTTGGGTCGACACCAGCTGGTAGGTCGCCGGGAAGAACATGCACTCGATGGAGCCCGCGAGGTCCTCGACGGTGGCGATCGCCCAGGCGTTGCCCTGCTTGGTCATCTTGCGCTGGAGGCCCGAGATGATGCCGCCGATGGTGACGACCGCGCCGTCCGCGTGCTCACCGCCGGTGAGCTGGGCGATGCCCGCGTCGGCCTTGTCCGACAGCACGTGCTCCAGACCGAAGAGCGGGTGGTCGGAGACGTACAGGCCGAGCATCTCCCGCTCCTGGGCGAGGAGATAGGTCTTGTCCCACTCCTCGGTGGAGAACTCCACGTCGAGCCCGAACCCGGGCTCGCTGGTGTCGTCCTCGCCCATGCCGCCGAAGAGGTCGAACTGGCCCTCGGCCTCCTTGCGCTTGACCGCGACCACGTTGTCGATCATCGGCTCGTACTGCGCCGTCAGTCCCTTGCGGGTGTGGCCCATCGAGTCGAAGGCGCCGGCCTTGATCAGCGATTCCGTGGTGCGCTTGTTGCAGACGACCGCCTCGACCTTGTCGAGGTAGTCGGGGAAGGAGGCGTACTTCCCCTTGGCCTTGCGGCACTTGATGATCGACTCGACGACGTTGGTGCCGACGTTGCGCACGGCGGACAGGCCGAAGAGGATCACGTCGTCGCCCTGCGCGGCGAAGTTGGACTCGGACTCGTTGACGTTCGGCGGGAGCACCTTGATGCCCATGCGGCGGCACTCGTTGAGGTAGACCGCCGACTTGTCCTTGTCGTCCTTGACCGAGGTGAGCAGGGCGGCCATGTACTCGGCGGGGTGGTTCGCCTTCAGGTACGCGGTCCAGTACGAGACCAGTCCGTACGCCGCGGAGTGCGCCTTGTTGAACGCGTAGCCGGCGAACGGGACCAGCACGTCCCACAGCGCCTGGATCGCTTCGTCGCTGTAGCCGTTCTTGCGGGCGCCGCCCTGGAAGATGACGAAGTTCTTCTCCAGCTCCTCGGGCTTCTTCTTGCCCATCACACGGCGGAGGATGTCGGCCTCGCCGAGCGAGTAGCCCGCGATGATCTGGGCGGCCTTCTGCACCTGCTCCTGGTAGACGATCAGGCCGTAGGTGACGTCCAGGACCTCCTTGAGCGGCTCCTCCAGCTCGGGGTGGATCGGCGTGATCTCCTGCTGGCCGTTCTTGCGCAGCGCGTAGTTCGTGTGGGAGTTCATGCCCATCGGGCCCGGCCGGTACAGGGCCGACACGGCGGAGATGTCCTCGAAGTTGTCCGGCTTCATCAGCCGCAGCAGCGAGCGCATCGGACCGCCGTCGAACTGGAAGACGCCGAGGGTGTCGCCGCGCTGGAGCAGGTCGAAGGTCGTGGGGTCGTCCAGCGGCAGCGACAGCAGGTCGATGTCGATGCCCTTGTTGGCCTTCACCATCTTGACGGCGTCGTCCATGATGGTCAGGTTGCGCAGGCCCAGGAAGTCCATCTTCAGCAGGCCGAGCGACTCACAGCTCGGGTAGTCCCACTGCGTGATGGTCACGCCGTCGGTGTGCCTGACCCAGACGGGGACGTGATCGGTGATGGTCTCGCTGGACATGATCACGCCGGCCGCGTGCACACCCATCTGCCGGACCAGGCCCTCGACGCCCTTGGCGGTGTCGATGACCTTCTTGACGTCGGGCTCGTTCTCGTACATCGCCCGGATCTCGCCCGCCTCCGAGTAGCGCGGGTGCTGCGGGTCGGTGATGCCGGACAGCGGGATGCCCTTGCCGAGGACGTCGGCGGGCATGGCCTTGGTGAGGCGGTCGCCCATCGCGTACGGGTAGCCCAGCACGCGCGCGGAGTCCTTGATCGCGTTCTTGGCCTTGATGGTGCCGTAGGTGCCGATCATGGCGACCTTGTCGGCGCCGTACTTCTCGGTCACGTACCTGATCACCTCGACGCGCCGACGCTCGTCGAAGTCGATGTCGACATCGGGCATCGAGATGCGCTCGGGGTTGAGGAACCGCTCGAAGATCAGGCCGTGCGGGATCGGGTCGAGGTCGGTGATGCCCATGGCGTAGGCGACGATCGAGCCGGCCGCGGAGCCCCGGCCGGGGCCGACCGCGATGCCCTGCTTCTTGGCCCACATGATGAAGTCGGCGACCACGAGGAAGTAGCCCGGGAAGCCCATCGAGATGATGACGTCCATCTCGTACTCGGCCTGCTTCTGGCGGTCCTCGGGGACGCCGCCCGGGAAGCGGCGCTCCATGCCGCGGCGGACTTCCTCCTGGAACCAGGTGACCTCGGTGTAGCCCTCGGGGATGTCGAACTTGGGCATGAGGTCGCGCTTCTCGAACATGCCGGTGGTGTCGACCATCTCGGCGACGAGGAGCGTGTTGGCGCAGCCCTCCTGCCAGGCGTCCGAGGAGTCGATGGCGTACATCTCGTCCGTGGACTTCAGGTAGTAGCCGGTGCCGTCGAACTTGAAGCGGTCGGGGTCGGAGAGGTTCTTGCCGGTCTGGATGCACAGCAGGGCGTCGTGCGCCCCCGCCTCGTGGGCGTACGTGTAGTGCGAGTCGTTGGTGACCAGCGGCGGGATGCCGAGCTTCCTGCCGATCTCCAGCAGGCCGTCGCGGACCCGGCGCTCGATCTCGATGCCGTGGTCCATCAGCTCCAGGAAGTAACGGTCCTTGCCGAAGATGTCCTGGTAGTCGGCGGCCGCCTTCAGGGCCTCGTCGAAGTGACCGAGGCGCAGCCGGGTCTGGACCTCGCCGGAGGGGCAGCCGGTGGAGGCGACGATCCCCTCGGACCACTGGGAGATGGTCTCCTTGTCCATCCGGGGCCACTTCTGCAGCCAGCCCTCGGCGTACGCGTCGGAGGAGAGCCGGAAGAGGTTGTGCAGGCCCGTCTTGTTCACGGCCCACATCGTCTTGTGGGTGTAACCACCCGAACCGGAGACGTCGTCCCGCTTCTGGTGCGGCTGGCCCCACTGGATCTTGCGCTTGTTGCGCCGGGACTCGGGGGCGACATAGGCCTCGATCCCGATGATCGGAGTGATTCCGGCCTTCTTTGCGGAATGGAAGAAGTCGTACGCCCCGTGGAGGTTGCCGTGGTCGGACATGGCGATGTGTGTCATGCCCATTTCGGTACAGGCGTTGAACATGTCCTTCAGCCGCGCGGCACCGTCCAGCAGCGAGTACTGGGTGTGGACGTGCAGGTGCGTGAACGGCGGCTTTGACACGGCTGCGGCCTCCAAGGAAAACATACGTCGACGGGGGTCCGACAGGCTGCGGACAGTCTGGGGGACAGCGTCGAAGTCTATGCCTCGGCACTGACATTCCGCGGGCACTCCCGCGTACCTTCGAACGTTGGAAGATGGCGGGTGATCCGTGCCCCGGGCATGGACCATCCGTCTCACAGGTCACGTACCACCCCCGCACCAGGAGGCACCCAGCGATGTCGTTTCCGCAGCTCAATGACGAGCAACGCGGTGAGGAGATCCTCGCCGTCTTCGACACCGCGTTCGGCGAGCTGCTCGCCGCCGACCCGGCCGCGTTCCGCGTGAAGTTCCGGAAGATGGCGGCCTCGGCCTTCGCCTTCTACCGGGGCACGGCGTGCCTCTTCTACCACGACCTCGACGCGGAGAAGCGCGGCGGTCCGTACCTGGACGAGCGCACCTCGCGCGTGTGGATCCACGGCGACCTGCACGCGGAGAACTTCGGCACGTACATGGACTCGACCGGTCGTCTGATCTTCAACGTCAACGACTTCGACGAGGCATACGTCGGCCCCTTCACCTGGGACCTGAAGCGCTTCGCCGCCTCCATCGCCCTCGTCGGGTACGCGAAGGCACTCAGCGACGAGCAGATCACCGAGCTGGTGACGATCTACGCGGCCGCCTACCGTGAGCGCATCCACGCCCTGGCCACAGGCGCCAAGAGCGACGAGGTGCCGCCCTTCACCCTGGACACCGCCGAGGGCCCGCTGCTCGACGCCCTGCGCGACGCCCGCTCGCTGACCCGGTTCGGGCTGCTGGAGTCGATGACCGAGATCCGCGACTTCGAACGCAGGTTCGCTCCCGGCGGCGGCACCATCGAGCTCGACGCGGCCACCCGCTACAAGGTGCTGGCCGCCTTCGACGGCTACCTGGAGACGCTGCCGGAGTCCTCGCTGGCCCGCCCGGACTCGTACCGGGTGAAGGACGTCGTCGGCCGCCGCGGCATCGGCATCGGCTCGGCCGGCCTGCCGTCGTACAACATCCTGCTGGAGGGCAACAGCGACGCCCTGGAGAACGACGTCGTGATCTACGTCAAGCAGGCCCAGACCCCGGCCGTCTCCCGGCACATCACCGACCCTGCGATCGGGGAGTACTTCCAGCACGAGGGCCACCGCACGGTCATCTCCCAGCGCGCGCTCCAGGCGCACGCCGACCCGTGGCTGGGCTGGACCGAGCTGGACGGCGCGGGCCAGCTGGTCGCCGAGGTGTCGCCGTACGCCGTCGATCTCGACTGGGGCGACATCGACGACCCGGAGGAGATCGCCGCGGTCGTCGCCGACCTGGGCCGGGCGACGGCCACGATGCACTCCGCCGCGGACGACGAAAGCGGCCATTCGGATCTGGTGCCGTTCTCCACGGAGCGGGCCATCGACGCGGCCATCGCCTCCGACGAGGAGGGCCTCGCGCCGCTTCTGGTCGACTTCGCGCACAGCTACGGCGCACGCGCGCGTGCCGACCACCAGATCTTCGTGGACCTGTTCCGCAACGGCCGGATCCCCGGCCTGTGACCGAACACCGATCCCCCACCCGTTTCACAGGGACCCTTTAGGAGTCCCTTACAGGAGTCCGTGACACACTCTCCCCGCTATGGACATATCCGGGACGCACCTCAGAGCCGTACGCGCGGCGCTGTTCACGGCCGTGGTCGTGACCCTCAGCACCACGTCGCACGTGCTGCTGTCCCGGGCCCCGCTACCGGCGGGCACGGTGGCGGCGATCGCCGCCACCGTGTTCGTGATCGCGTACGTCCTGGCCGGCCGTGAACGCGGTTTCGGGCGGATCGCCGCCCTGCTGATCCCGCTGGAACTGGCCGCCGACACGGTGTTCACCGCCGGCCAGCACGCCTGCTACGGCCGGGCGGGCGGCCCCGTCGCGGGCCCGCTGCGCTCGGTCGGCCTGGACGTGCTGTGCGGCGGCGAGGTGGGCGCCCCGCTGGCCCGCATGGCCGGCACCACCGGCACGGACCGGGTCGCCGCCCTGCTCGCGGACGCCCACCCGGAGACGGCCTGGCTGCTGCTCGGCGCGCACGTCGGCGTGGGGCTGCTGGCGGCGGCCTGGCTGAGCCGCGGCGAGCGTGCGCTGGCCCAGCTGCTGTGCGCCACGGCCGCGACCACCTTCCGCCCGCTGCTGCTGGCGGTCGCCGCGGTGACGGTACGGCGCGCCTCGGCGGCGCCCCGGCTGCCCCGCCCCACCCGCCGTACGGCCACCGCCCGCGACCTGCTTCTCGCCCACTCCCTGGGACGGCGTGGACCGCCGTGCTCGGCCGCCCTCGCCTGAGCGGCACCACGGTTGCCGCCGACTGAGCGCACCATGGTCGCTCTCGTCCGAGCGGCGCCCCGAGCACGACCACCCCCTCACACGTATCCCGCGTACGACATGTGCGCGTCCCACACGGAGATCACCACCATGAGCAAGCGGAACAGCCAGGCGGCGAAGACGGCGGCCCGGGAGCGGCTGCGTATCGAGCGTGAGCGCGAGGCCAAGCGGGCCAAGGTCAGGCGGCAGATCATCGTCGCCTGCTCGGTCGTCGGCGTCCTCGCGGTGGCCGGCGGCATCGGCTACGCCGTCGTCCAGGCCAACAAGCCCAGCCAGTGGGAGGCCGCGCTGGACGAGAAGATCGTCGCTCCGGCCAACACGACCGGCAAGAACGGCACGACCGTCGTCATCGGCAAGGACAGTGCGAAGAAGACCCTGAAGCTGTACGAGGACCCGCGCTGCCCGGTCTGCGCCGCGTTCGAGCAGGCCGTCGGCTCGACGGTCAAGAAGGATTACGACGAAGGAAAGTACAAGCTCCAGTTCGTCGGTGGCACGTTCCTGGACGGCGACACCGAAGAGGACGGAAAGCTGGAGGTCGGTTCTCGGGGCGAGGGCTCCAAGAATGCGATGAGCGCCCTCGGCGCGGCGCTGAACGTCAGCCCCGAGGCCTTCCTGGAGTACAAGGAGGCGCTCTACTCGGCGAAGTACCACCCCGAGGAGTCCGACGACAAGTTCAAGAGCGACGACTACCTGATCGAGGTGGCGGACTCGGTCGACGCCCTGAAGGACAACACGAAGTTCCAGAATGCCGTCAAGAACGGCACGTACGACGCCTGGGCCCTGGCCATGTCGCAGACGTTCAACACGAACAAGGACGGCGTCAGCGGCACGCCGAGCCTCGTCATGGACGGCAAGAAGCTCACCGGCTCGGACGGACAGAACGCCCCGATGACGGCCGACGAGTTCAACTCCGCGATAGAGGCCGCCCTCAAGGCATAGCCGGCACTCGACCAGGCCACCTCCAGCATGGAGGTGGCCTGATCGCATTCAACTCGATTGACACTTCCCGTTCACGTGACATACGCATGCCACTCAAGTGATCTTCTGACCAGAGATCACCTGACATGGGGGGAACCAACTTGAAGTTCCGCACCAAGACCCTGAGCGGCAGCTTCCTTGCAGGGGCTGCCGCCGTCCTCCTCGCCGGCAGCCCGGCCTCCGCCGGCACTGACGTGTACGTCGACACCAGCGACCCGTGGAACTCGGCTGCCGCCGGCTTCGCGGCCGAGGGCGAGATATTCACCGTCTGCGACAACCGGGCCGACGGCAAGCGAGCGAGCGGGCGCATCATCTGGGTCGGCTCCGACGCTTCCTACAACATCCCGCTGGAAGACACCAACGGTTCCGGCAACTCCTGCGCGCGCAAGGACCTGTCGATCGCCGAGGGCATCAAGGTGACGGTCGAGATCTGCGTCAGGGACGGCGCGAACGGGGACAGGGACTACTGCGCCTCCAAGCACGGCAAGTCGTAAGGCCGATCAGCTCGACCATCGGGGCTGACAGCTGAAGAGCGGGCGAACTTTTGCCAGTTCGCCCGCTCTTGTTCATACCGATCAGTAACCTGATCGGCTGTGACCAGTCGATACAGATCATCCGAACAGCTCAATTCCCTTGCGCCGCGCCGCCGTACGGTCGTCAAGGCCGCCGCGACCGGAGCCGTCCTCGCCGCTCCGCTGGCCGGTGCCCTGCCCGCCCGCGCGGCCACCGAGGCCCCCGCCTTCCTGCACGGCGTCGCCTCCGGCGACCCCCTCCCCGACGGCATCCTGCTGTGGACCCGCGTGACCCCCACCGCGGAGGCGATACCCGGCTCCGGACTCGGCCCGGACGTCCGGGTGAGCTGGGTCGTGGCCAGGGACAAGTCGTTCACCAACGTCGTCGCCAAGGGCTCCACCACCGCAACCGCCGCCACCGACCACACCGTCAAGGCGGACATCCGCGGCCTCGCCCCCGCCACCGACTACTGGTTCCGCTTCTCGGCGGGCGGCACCGACTCCCCGGCCGGCCGCGCCCGCACCGCGCCCGCCAACGATGCGGCCGTCGCGGGCCTCCGCTTCGGCGTGGTCTCCTGCGCCAACTGGGAGGCCGGCTACTTCGCCGCGTACCGCCACCTCGCGGCCCGCGGTGACCTGGACGCCTGGCTGCACCTCGGCGACTACATCTACGAGTACGGCACCGGCGAGTACGGCACGCGCGGCACCGTCGTACGACCGCACGCCCCCGCCCACGAGATCCTCACCCTCGCCGACTACCGCACCCGGCACGGCCGTTACAAGACCGACCCCGACCTCCAGGCGCTGCACGCCGCGGCCCCGGTCGTCGCGATCTGGGACGACCACGAGATCGCCAACGACACCTGGTCGGGCGGTGCCGAGAACCACACCGAGGGCGCCGAGGGCGCCTGGGCCGGACGCCAGGCGGCCGCCAAGCAGGCCTACTTCGAGTGGATGCCGGTGCGCCCGGCCGTCGCCGGCACGACCTACCGCCGGCTGCGCTTCGGCAAGCTCGCCGACCTCTCCCTGCTCGACCTGCGCTCCTTCCGCTCGCAGCAGGCCTCCGTCGGCAACGGCGACGTGGACGACCCGGACCGTACGCTCACCGGGCGGGCCCAACTCGACTGGCTGAAGGCCGGGTTGTCGTCCTCCGACACCACCTGGCGGCTGGTCGGCAACTCGGTGATGATCTCACCGTTCGCCATCGGCTCGCTCTCCGCAGAGCTGCTGAAGCCGCTCGCCAAACTGCTGGGCCTGCCCCAGGAGGGCCTCGCCCTCAACACCGACCAGTGGGACGGCTACACCGACGACCGCCGTGAACTCCTCGCGCACCTGCGCGCGAACGCCATCCGCAACACCGTCTTCCTCACCGGCGACATCCACATGGCGTGGGCCAACGACGTGCCGGTGAACGCGGGTACGTACCCGCTGTCGGCGTCCGCCGCCACGGAGTTCGTGGTCACCTCGGTCACGTCCGACAACCTCGACGACCTCGTGAAGGTCCCCCAGGGCACCGTCTCCGCCGTCGCCTCGCCGGTCATCCGGGCGGCCAACCGGCATGTCCACTGGGTCGACACCGACCGCCACGGCTACGGCGTCCTGGACATCACCGCGGACCGCGCGCAGATGGACTACTACGTCCTCTCGGACCGCACGAAGGCCGACGCGACCTCGTCCTGGAGCCGCTCGTACCGCACGCTCAGCGGCACACAGAAGGTCGAGCGGACGTACGACCCGGTGTAACCGCCGGTCAGAGACTGTCGAGGAAGCCGAGCGCCACCCGCCAGGTGGCCTCGGCGGCCTCCTCGTCGTAGTCGGGCAGTTCAGGGTCGGTGTACAGGTGCCCGGCCCCGGCGTATCTGTAGACCTCCACATCGGCCCCCGCCCTGCCCATCTGCAGATACCAGGCGCTCAACCAGTCGTCCGTCTCGAACGGATCCGGCTCGGCGACATGCAGCTGGACCGGGAGGTCGTCCACGGACGTGTTCGGCGCGAGGTCCGACGTGCCGTGCAGGAGCAGCAGGCCACGCGCCTTCTCGTCGCCCAGCGCAAGCGTCTGCGCGATGGAGGCGCCCAGCGAGAACCCGGCGTACACCAGCCCCCGTTCGGAATAGGGCGCGGCGGCCAGCACGGCACGTCTGAGCAGTTCGTCCTTGCCGATCTCCTCCTTGAACGCCATGCCGTCCTCGACCGTCTCGAACGTCCGCCCGTCGAAGAGGTCCGGCGTCCACACCTCGTGACCGGCCGAACGCAGCCGGTCCGCCGCGGCGCGCACCGCGGGTCTGAGGCCGTAGGTCGAGTGAAACAGCATGATGTTCATGAGGCCATGGTGCCAGCCGGGTACGACAACGCAGGTCCGGGCGGTACCCAGAACGGAGTTGAAATCACATGTTCAGTGCCCGCCCCGGCCGGTTACGTTCGTGGGCATGGAGAACATACTCCGCCCGCTGATCGTGGTCGGCGGCTCGGTTCTGCTCACCCTGCTGATCGGCTGGGCCACCGACCGGCTGCTGCGCAAGGCCGACGAACGGCACCCCGAGACCCAGCTGTGGGGCTTGCTGCGGCGCGGCCGCATCCCGTACCAGCTCGTGCTGTGCGCGGCGCTGCTGAGAGCGTCGTACGACTCGGCGCAGCTGCTCCAGGACCACCGGGTCGGCATCGGCCGCGCCCTGACACTGGTCCTGATCGGGTCGGCGGCATGGCTGGTGATCCGGATCGCGGCGGCGGTCGTCGAGACGTCGTACACGCGCTACGCCAACTCCCGCGCCCAGCGCGATCCGGCCCGGGTCCGCCGGGTGCGCACCCAGGTGACGCTGATCATGCGGGTGGTCGCGGCGATCGTGGGTGTGGTGGCCATCGCCGCGATGCTGCTGACGTTCCCCGCGTTCCGCGCGGCGGGCGCCTCGCTGCTGGCCTCGGCGGGCATCCTCGGCATCGTCGCCGGTGTGGCGGCGCAGTCCACGCTGAGCAACCTGTTCGCGGGGCTGCAGATCGCGTTCGGCGACATGGTGCGCCTCGGCGACACGGTCGTGGTGGACGGTGAGTGGGGCACGGTCGAGGAGATCACCCTGACGTACCTCACGGTCCGTACCTGGGACGAACGCCGCATCACCATGCCGGTCTCCTACTTCACGTCGAAGCCCTTCGAGAACTGGTCCCGCGGCACCCCCCAGATGACCGGCATCGTCTACTGGCACCTCGACCACACGGCTCCGGTCGACGCGATGCGCGAGAAGCTCCGCGACATCCTGCGCGAGTGCCCGGCCTGGGACGGCCGCCACTACGGACTGGACGTCACGGACACCACTCCCAACACCATGGAGGTACGGGCCCTGGTGACCGCGAAGGACGCGGACGACGTCTGGACGGTACGGGTCACGGTCCGCGAACAGATGATCGGCTGGCTGGTCCGCCACCACCCGTACGCCCTGCCCCGCGTCAACACGGCGGACGCGATCCTGCCCCCCGGCTCGAACGGCAACCGCCGCTCCCCCGACGGCGCGGCGCCACGCCGAGCGGTGGACACCCCGAGGCCGGAACGAGGCTGACGAAGGGCTACAACCGCAGGGAAGCCGCCGACGGCGAGCCCCACCCACGCGGGGTCATCCGTACGTCTCCTCGCGGACCTGGTCCAGGGCCTTCTGCAGGTCGGCGGGGTAGTCGCAGGCGAACTCGACCCACCGGCCGTCCCCCGGGTGCTCGAAACCGAGGCGTACGGCGTGCAGCCACTGGCGGGTCAGGTGCAGCCGCTTGGCGAGCGTCGGGTCGGCGCCGTACGTCAGGTCGCCGACGCAGGGGTGGCGGTGCGCGGCCATGTGGACGCGGATCTGGTGCGTGCGGCCGGTCTCCAGCTTCACGTCGAGCAGGGAGGCCGCGCGGAACGCCTCGATCAGGTCGTAGTGCGTGACGGACGGCTTGCCGTCGGCCGTGACCGCCCACTTGTAGTCGTGATTCGGATGGCGGCCGATGGGCGCGTCGATGGTGCCGCTGGTCGGATCGGGATGGCCCTGCACCAGGGTGTGGTAGCGCTTGTCGACCGTGCGCTCCTTGAACTGGCGCTTGAGCGAGGTGTACGCGCGCTCGGACTTGGCGACCACCATCAGTCCCGACGTACCGACGTCGAGCCGGTGCACGATGCCCTGCCGCTCCGCGGCACCCGACGTGGAGATCCGGTAGCCGGCCGCCGCCAGCCCGCCGATGACCGTCGGCCCGGACCAGCCCGGACTCGGATGCGCCGCCACGCCCACCGGCTTCACGATCACGACCACGTCATCGTCGTCGTGCACGATCTCCATGCCCTCGACCGGCTCGGCCACCACCTGCACCGGCGCGGGCGCCTGCGGCATCTCGACCTCGAGCCAGGCACCGCCTCGCACCCGCTCGGACTTGCCCACCACCGAGCCGTCGACCGTGACCTTCCCCGCCGCTGCCAGCTCGGCGGCCTTGGTACGGGAGAAACCGAACATGCGGGAGATGGCGGCGTCGACGCGCTCGCCCTCCAGGCCGTCCGGCACGGGCAGGGTACGGATCTCGGGAATCGTGCTCACCCGTCGAGTATGCCGGACGGGTCCGACACCGCCGGACGTCAGCCTGTCGGCCGGCCCTCGGCCCTCAGTCCTTGTGGACGGTCCCGTCCGGGTCCAGACCCTTGAAGGACAGCAGCACGATCAGGATGCCGCCGCACACGATCGCCGAGTCGGCGAGGTTGAAGACGGCGAAGTGCTTGGGCGCGATGAAGTCGACGACCGCGCCCTGAAAGACTCCCGGCGAGCGGAAGATCCGGTCGGTGAGGTTGCCGAGCGCACCGCCGAGCAGCAGACCGAGCGCGATCGCCCACGGCAGGCTGTACAGCTTGCGGGCGAGCCGGACGATCACGACGATCACGGCTGCCGCGATCACCGTGAAGATGATCGTGAACGCCTGGCCGAAGCCGAACGCCGCGCCCGGGTTGCGGATGGCGTCCAGCCTCAGCCAGTCCCCGAAGATCTCGATCGCGTCGTGGTGCTCCAGCTCGGCCACCACGATGATCTTGCTGATCAGGTCGAGGGCGTACGCGAACACGGCGACCCCGAACAGCACGGCGATCCGCCGCTTGCCCCGGGGCCGTTCGGCCGGAGCCGACTGCTCATCCGCCCCGGAACCGCCGGCCGGGGTCTGTGCCGGCTCGGAGCCCGACCGCTCACCCTGCGCCGCGTCGTCGCCGGGCCGGTCCTGCTCGGCCCGCGCCGCGTCCGGGGTGTCCGGCGTACCGATGATGCGCTCCGCCTCTGCCACGTGAGTCCTTCAACCTAGGTGCCTGACTGAGCACGAGGGTACGGCACGCCTCCCGTGCCGCATGTGCCCAGGAGGCGTACAACGGTTCGGCCGGTGCCGGTCAGTACCGGCGCTCCTGCTTCTGCTTGCACTCGACGCAGAGCGTGGCCCGTGGGAAGGCCTGCATCCTGGCCTTGCCGATGGGGTTGCCGCAGTTCTCGCACAGGCCGTACGTGCCGGTGTCGAGGCGCTGCAGGGCGCGCTCGGTCTGGGTGAGCATCTCGCGCGCATTGGCT
Source organism: Streptomyces sp. NPDC059866 (assembly GCF_042731325.1). Lineage (NCBI taxonomy): Bacteria > Bacillati > Actinomycetota > Actinomycetes > Kitasatosporales > Streptomycetaceae > Streptomyces > Streptomyces sp. NPDC059866. The sequence goes on from NZ_JBHWJT010000001.1 coordinate 359,594, forward strand.
GCGAGCGCCAGTTCGTGCTCGCGCGTGATGTTCTTGGTGCCGGTGTCCGCCTGGTCGTCGCCGGCGCCGTCACCGGAGTCCCGCATCAGACCGGCGAGGGACACCTCGGAGGAGGAGATCTCGGCGCGCAGCCGCTCCGCCTCGGACATCAGCTCCGCGCGGGCCTCCGCGACCTCTTCCGGGGTCCAGGGGTCCTCACCGGGGCGCACCGCCAGATCGCCCGGCTCCGCCGCGGCGATCCGTGCCTTGGGGACGGCGGTCTTCGCCGCCGTGGCCTGGCCAGGAGTCTTCTTCGCAACCACCGTCGTGGCTCCCGTCTGCTTCGCGGCCTGCGCCGCGCCCACCTTTTTGGCCGTGCTCTTCTTGCCCGCACGCTCAGCCCCCGCGGCCCCCTCCCCCACCACCGCCTCCTTCTCGCCCCCCACGACCTCGCCGGTCCCCTTCTCGGCGACCGCTTTCCCGGCGGCCTCCTTCTGCCCGGCCGCCTTGTGGAGGGTCCCCCTCTGGACGGTCTCCTTCCTCGCGGCCGCCTCCCTGGCATCCTTCTTCTCGCCGGCCACCTTCCGGGCAGTCGCCTCCTCCGCGGCCATCTTCTGGGCGGTGGCCCTCTGAGCCGTCTCCTTTGGAGCAGCCACCTTCCGGGCAGTCGCCTCCTCCGCAGCCGCCTTCTGGGCCGTGGCCCTCTGAGCCGTCTCCTTTGGAGCGGTCTCCTTCCTCGCGGCCACCTCCCTGGCGTCCTTCTTCTCGCCGGCCGCCTTCCGGGCCGTGGCCCTCTGTGCCGTCTCCTTCTTCGCGGTGGCCTTCTTCGCGGGCGCCTTCTTCGCAGCCACCTCCCCGGCAGGTTTCCTCTTCACAGCCGTCTTCCTGGCAGTCGCCTCCGCCTCGGCCGACTTCTGCCCGGCGCCCTTCTCCGCAGCCGCCCTCCGGACCGTCTTTTTCTCCGCGGCCCGCTTCTCAGCGACCCCCTCCTTGGCCACGGCCTCGCTCTTGGCAGCCGTCTTCTTCGCCGGGGCCCTGCTGGCGGCTGCCTTCTTGGCGGCCGTCTTCGTCGCGGCGCCCGTCTGCTTGGCCGGAGGGCTCTCGCCGGCCCTCCCCTTAACGGGGGCCTCCTTGGCCGAGGTCTCCTCGGCGGCCCTCTTCTTGCCGACCCGCTTACCAGCCACCGCCTCCTTGGCCGCCGCATTCGCAGCCTTCGTTTCCTTCGCCGCCGACTTCGCGCCCGGCCGCTTCCCAGCCCCCGTTTCCTTCGCCCCCGACTTCGCGCCCGACCGCTTCCCAGCCGCCGATCCCTTCGCCGCCGCCTCCCTGACCGGCCGCTTCCCAGCCCCCGCCCTCCCAGCCGCCGCCTCCCCAGTCGCCGTTTCAGTCGTCGCCGTCTCAGCCACCCTCCCGGCCGGCGTCTGCTTCGTCTCCCCCTTCTCGGGCGGCCGCTTCGCAACTGTCGGCTTCTTGGCAGGGGTTTCCCCGCCGGCCCTCTTGGGAGCACGGGCCGACGTATCAGCCGCCCCGCTTCCGGCCGCCTTCTTCCCACCCGCCCCCGTCCCGACCCCCCTCTTCGACGCCATCCCCGACTCCGCGGCCGCCTTCTTCCCGGCCGCGCCCGTCGCACCCCCCGTCCTGCCCTTCCCCGCCGCCCCCCTTTCCTTCACACCGCCCCTCTCCGCAACCGTCTTCCCATCGGCCACGGTCCCCGGCCCGGCTCCGCCCCCCGCAGCACCCGTCGCCCCCGCCCCCGTGCTCCCCCTGCCTACAGCCCCCCGCACCGTCTTCACCGCCTTGGCCACCGTCCGCCTCACGGTCGCCGCCCTTTGCGTGCTCTTCTTCCCGTCCACGTCCTTGGCCGCGCCGCCGGAGGCACCCGTGGCGCGCGCGGTCCTCTCGGACCCCGACTGCTGTACGGCCGTCTTTTTCGCCACCATGGCCGCGGCCCCTTCACATATTGTGATTTTGCACGCGAATCGTGCTGGGACGATAAATCGACTTGAGTCCCGCGGCAACGGGGCATGCCACCCGATTCGCCCACCCCGCGACCGCCACGCGGCCGGCATGCATGCGTTGTGCCCAGCTCCCCGCCGGGTAATCCGCCGAGTCGGGACATCCCCGGATCGAAAGCCGCGTACCTCACCATTCGGGTCATCTCACACATGCCCACGCCCCACCCCCCGGCGCCGGAAATCCGGTCGGCCGCTGTCCCCCCGGAGCCGTACACTGGGCGGAGCGAGAAGCGTGGATGGGGACGAGTAGCGGCGTACGCAGCCCAGAGCGACCCGGGGACGGTGGAAGCCCGGGGGCGAGCGCGACGTGAAGATCACCCCGGAGCCGCCGGAAGAAAGCCGCAGAAAACCCACCGCGGCGAGTAGAACCGGCATCGCGACCCCAATGAGGGGGCTCACCGAGGCACACCGTGCGTCGGCGGGCCAAGGAGGGTGGTACCGCGGGAGCACGCCGAAAGCGGCGTAAGGAAAGACATGGCTCTCGTCCCTCCGGACGGAAGGCAGCAAGTCCGCCGGAGGAAGCTCGCAGATGACAACGCCGACGTACCGCCAGGTGCCCGCCCAGGTCGACCTGCCCACCCTTGAGCACACCGTGCTCGACTTCTGGCGCGAGCAGAAGATCTTTGCCAAGAGCCTGGAGCAGTCCGAGGGCCGCCCCGAATGGGTGTTCTACGAAGGCCCGCCCACCGCCAACGGCATGCCGGGCGCCCACCACATCGAGGCGCGCGTCTTCAAGGACGTCTTCCCCCGCTTCCGCACCATGCGCGGCTACCACGTGGCCCGCAAGGCCGGCTGGGACTGCCACGGCCTTCCGGTGGAGCTCGCGGTGGAGAAGGAGCTCGGCTTCAGCGGCAAGCAGGACATCGAGGCGTACGGCATCGCCGAGTTCAACGCCAAGTGCCGCGAGTCGGTGACCCGCCACACCGACGCCTTCGAAGCGCTCACGACCCGCATGGGTTACTGGACCGACCTCAACGACCCGTACCGCACGATGGACCCCGAGTACATCGAGTCGGTCTGGTGGTCGCTCAAGGAGATCTTCAACAAGGGCCTGCTCGTCCAGGACCACCGCGTCGCCCCCTGGTGCCCCCGCTGCGGCACCGGCCTGTCCGACCACGAGCTGGCGCAGGGCTACGAGACGGTCGTCGACCCGTCCGTCTACGTCCGCTTCCCGCTCACCTCCGGCCCGCTGGCCGGCGAGGCCGCGCTCCTGGTGTGGACGACGACCCCCTGGACCCTGGTCTCCAACACGGCCGTCGCCGCCCACCCCGAGGTCACCTACGTCGTCGCGACGAACGGCGAGGAGAAGCTCGTCGTCGCCGAACCGCTCGTCGCCAAGGCGCTCGGCGAGGGCTGGGAGGCCACCGGCCAGACCTTCACCGGCGCCGAGATGGAGCGCTGGTCGTATCAGCGCCCCTTCGAGCTGGTCGAGTTCCCGGCGGACGTGGACACCCACTTCGTGGTCAACGCCGACTACGTCACCACCGAGGACGGCACCGGCCTGGTCCACCAGTCCCCCGCCTTCGGTGAGGACGACCTCCGGGTCTGCCGCTCCTACGGCCTGCCCGTCGTGAACCCCGTCCGCCCGGACGGCACCTTCGAGGAGGACGTCCCCCTGGTCGGCGGCGTCTTCTTCAAGAAGGCCGACGAAAAGCTCACCGAGGACCTCGGCAACCGCGGCCTGCTCTTCAAGCACCTGCCGTACGAGCACAGCTACCCGCACTGCTGGCGCTGTCACACCGCGCTCCTCTACTACGCACAGCCGTCCTGGTACATCCGCACCACGGCGATCAAGGACCGCCTCCTGGCGGAGAACGAGCGGACCAACTGGTACCCGGACACGGTCAAGCACGGCCGCTACGGCGACTGGCTGAACAACAACATCGACTGGGCCCTGTCCCGCAACCGCTACTGGGGCACCCCGCTGCCGATCTGGCGCTGCGAGGACGACCACCTCACGGTCGTCGGCTCCCGCGCCGAGCTCACCGAGCTCACCGGCACCGACCAGTCCGGCCTCGACCCGCACCGCCCGTTCATCGACGAGGTCACCTTCGCCTGCCCGGCCGAGAGCTGCGGCAAGACGGCCACGCGCGTGCCCGAGGTCATCGACGCCTGGTACGACTCCGGTTCGATGCCGTTCGCGCAGTGGGGCTACCCGTACAAGAACAAGGACCTCTTCGAGTCCCGCTACCCGGCGCAGTTCATCAGCGAGGCCATCGACCAGACCCGCGGCTGGTTCTACACACTGATGGCGGTCGGCACGCTGGTCTTCGACAAGTCCAGTTACGAGAACGTCGTCTGTCTCGGCCACATCCTCGCCGAGGACGGCCGGAAGATGTCCAAGCACCTGGGCAACATCCTCCAGCCGATCCCGCTGATGGACCAGCACGGCGCGGACGCGGTCCGCTGGTTCATGGCGGCCGGCGGCTCCCCGTGGGCGGCCCGCCGGGTCGGCCACGGCACCATCCAGGAGGTCGTCCGCAAGACGCTCCTGACGTACTGGAACACGGTCGCCTTCCAGGCCCTGTACGCCCGTACGTCGAACTGGGCCCCGTCCGAGGCCGACCCGGCCCCGGCCGACCGCCCACTCCTGGACCGCTGGCTGCTGTCCGAACTGCACGCGCTGACCGACCAGGTGACCCAGTCCCTGGAGGCGTACGACACCCAGCGCGCCGGCAAGCTGCTGTCGGCGTTCGTCGACGATCTGTCGAACTGGTACGTACGCCGCTCCCGGCGCCGCTTCTGGCAGGGCGACAAGGCGGCGCTGCGCACCCTGCACGAGGTCGTCGAGACGGTCACCAAGCTGATGGCACCGCTGACCCCGTTCATCACCGAGCGGGTCTGGCAGGACCTGGTCGTGCCGGTCACGCCGGGCGCCCCGGAGTCGGTGCACCTGGCGGCGTGGCCGGAGGCGGACCTCACCGCCATCGACCCGGAGCTGTCGAAGCAGATGGTGCTGGTGCGCCGCCTGGTGGAGCTGGGCCGCGCCACGCGCGCGGAGTCGGGCGTCAAGACCCGCCAGCCGCTGAAGCGCGCGCTGATCGCGGCAACCGGCTTCGAGTCCCTGGACCGTGAACTGCACACACAGATCACGGAGGAGCTGAACGTCGAGTCGCTCGCGTCACTGAGCGAGGTCGGCGGCAGCCTGGTCGACACGACCGCGAAGGCCAACTTCCGCGCCCTGGGCAAGCGGTTCGGCAAGCGTGTCCAGGACGTGGCGAAGGCCGTCGCGAACGCGGACGCGGCCGCGCTGTCCCTCGCCCTGCGCGAGGGCACGGCCTCGGTGGAGGTCGACGGCGAGACGATCACCCTGGCTCCCGACGAGGTGATCATCACGGAGACCCCGCGCGAGGGTTGGTCGGTGGCGTCCGACTCGGGCGCGACGGTCGCCCTGGACCTGGAGATCACGGAGGAACTCCGCCGCGCGGGCCTGGCCCGTGACGCGATCCGCCTGATCCAGGAGGCCCGCAAGAACAGCGGCCTCGACGTCGCCGACCGGATCACCCTGCGCTGGACGGCGACGGATCCGGCGGTCGTCGCGGCCCTGACCGAGCACGCGGAGCTGATCGCCGACGAGGTCCTCGCCCCGGACTTCGCCCAGGGCGAGGCGGACGACAGCTACGGCGACCCGTTCACGGACGAGTCCCTGACCCTGACGTTCCGCCTGCGCAAGGCGTAGCCACACGCAAGCCCGCAGCCTGCGGGCAGCCGGCGCAGCCCACCTCAGCCCCAGCCCCACGCACATCGAAGGCCCGGGCCGCCAAGAAATCTTGGTCGGCCCGGGCCTTCGGTGTTGCGTACGTAGGACACCACACCCACGCCCGAACAAACACCGCAAACCCCGTGAACTCGCGTAGCAAAAGGGCGGGGCCCCGGATCAAAATCCGGGGCCCGCCCTGAACGCTGCCGACGCCTACGCCGTACTACGAACCGTCAGTTGTCGTCCTCGTCGATGAGGAACCCACGCATCGGCGACGGAGCCTGGCCCATGGGCGACGGCCCCTGCGGCCGGACCGGAGCCATCGGCTGGGTCATCGCCGGGGACATCTGCTGCTGACCGCCACCGTAGGAGGGCGCAGACGGAGCGGGCGCGCCGCCCATCGTCTGGTTGCCGCCGTACGACGGGGCGCTCGCACCGGCCGGGGCCATGGAAGGCGCCGGGGACGGCGGGAGCGACGCGGTCGCCGGGGTCCGCGGCGGGGCGAGCGAGTCGTCCGCCTGGGTCTCCAGCTGACGCAGCTGCGACTCCAGGTAGGACTTCAGTCGCGTGCGGTACTCGCGCTCGAAGCCGCGCAGGTCCTCGACCTTGCGCTCCAGCGTCGCGCGGGCGGACTCCAGGGAGCCCATCGCGACACGGTGCTTCTCCTGCGCGTCCCGCTCCAGCGCGTCGGCCTTGGCGCGCGCGTCGCGCTCCAGACCCTCGGCACGCGAACGCGCCTCACCGACGATCTTGTTGGCCTCGGAGCGGGCCTCGGCGATCGCCTGGTCGGCGGTCTGCTGGGCCAGCGAGAGGACACGGGCGGCGCTGTCGCCGCCGGGGCCGCCCTGACCGGGCATGCCGGGGCCGCCCATCGGACCGCCCATGGGGCCCGGGCCCATCTGGCCCTGCATCGGACCCTGGCCCATCGGCCCCTGGCCCATCGGACCCTGACCCATCGGGCCGGGACCCTGCGGACCCTGACCGCCGGGACCGGCGGGCAGCTGCGGTGCACCGCTCGGCAGCTGGGGCGGGCCACCCATGGGGCCACCCATCTGCTGCTGCGGCGGGCCCGATATGCCGGCGGGTACCGGAGCGCCCGGACCGCGCATGCCCTGCTGCGGCATACCGCCCTGCTGCGGCATGCCACCCTGCTGGGGCATGCCACCCTGCTGCTGGTCCTGCGGCTCCGGGGGCTTGCGCATGTTCTGCTGGTTCTGGGCAGCAGCACGCGTGGCCGCGGCCAGCTTGGCGCGCAGGTCCTCGTTCTCGCGGAGCAGGCGGGTCAGTTCGGCTTCGACCTCGTCGAGGAAGGCATCGACCTCGTCCTCGTCATAGCCTTCTCGGAGGCGGACGGTCGTGAACTGCTTGTTCCGCACGTCCTCGGGGGTCAACGGCATCTCTTCACCTCAACGTTGTCGTCGGCAGTCGGCAAGACCGTATCTGTCACATCGCTCACATCGCGCCCCGCACGAGCCTGATCAGGATGTAGACGATGATCATCAGTACGAAGAAGGACAGGTCGAGCGCCACGCCCCCGAGACGCAGCGGCGGAATGACCCGCCGCAGAAGCTTGAGCGGTGGATCAGTGACAGTGTAGGTGGCCTCCAGAACGACCACCATCGCCTTGCCGGGTTGCCATGAGCGGGCGAACTGGAAGACGTAGTCCATGACCAACCGGAAGATGAGCACGATGAGGAAGACCATCAGCGCGATGTAGAGAACCTGCAAGACCACGCTCATGACTGGTGCTTCCCTCTCCCCTGTTCCGTGCGTTCATTCCGGTGGTGCGTCTCAGCTCTGGTTGAAGAACCCGCCCTCTGCGATGCGAGCCTTGTCCTCCGCCGTGACATCGACGTTAGCAGGCGACAACAGGAACACCTTCTGCGTCACCCGCTCAATGCTGCCGTGAAGACCAAACACCAAACCGGCCGCAAAGTCGACAAGTCGCTTGGCGTCTGTGTCATCCATCTCAGTCAAGTTCATGATCACCGGGGTGCCTTCACGGAAGTGTTCCCCGATGGTACGGGCCTCGTTGTAGGTCCGCGGGTGAAGCGTGGTGATCCGGTAAGGCTCTCGTTCCGACACGACCTTGGGCATGATCACCGGTGCGTTCTTCTCCAGGCTTGCGCGTTCTTGTGTGATGGATGCCACGGGCGCGATGCGCGCCGGACGTCCCGATTCCGCGGGTAGCGAAGCGGAATGTGCGACCGGCTCGCGAGGCGCCGGAGGCTGCACCACCCGTACCGATTCTTCCCTTTGGGACTGATGTGCACCATGAGGCTGGTGCGACGGCTCGTGCCGCCGGTGGTCCCGCTCGGGCTCCGGGTCCAGTTCGGGTTCGAAGTCGTCGTCGGGGTCGAAACCCCGGCCGTCGTACCCATCGTCCTCCACGAGGCCGAGGTAGACCGCCATCTTGCGCATCGCGCCGGCCATGCTCTGAGTCCTCCGCTCTGTGGTGGATCGGCTGACGACTGCCAAGTGCCCGCGATCCACGAGGTCGTTACGCCCGCCCTTCGACGGTAATGACCATATTTTCTGCTGTGGTCCGACTCTTGGCGACGTTACCGGAGCCTGGGGCGGACTCCGAGTACCGCAGTGCCGACGCGCACATGTGTCGCTCCGGCAGCCACGGCCTGTTCGAGGTCCGCACTCATGCCTGCCGAGACCATGGTGGCAGCCGGATGGGCCCTGCGCAGGTCAGTCGACAAATCCATCATCCGCTCGAATGCCGCCAGTTCGCGTCCGGCGTACTCTCCGGTGAGCGGTGCGACGGTCATCAGTCCGTCGAGCCTCAGCCCCTCGGCGGCCGCCACGCGGTCCGCCAACTCCCCGATTCCACCGGGCGCCACGCCACCCCGCTCACCTCTCCCGCCCTCGCCCGCGTCGAGCGCGACCTGGATCAGACAGCCCACCTCACGCCCGGCGCGCACGGCCTCCTTGGACAGGGCTGTGACGAGCTTGGAACGATCGACGGACTGCACGAGATCCGCGTAACCGACCACGGAACGAACCTTGTTGGTCTGCAACTGACCCACAAAATGCCAAATAAGGGGCAGATCCGAGCATTCCGCTGCCTTGGGTGCCGCGTCCTGGTCGCGGTTCTCGGCGACATGACGCACACCGAGTTCCGACAGGACCCGCACATCGCTCGCGGGATAGGTCTTGGTGACCACGATCAGGGTCACCTCCTCGCGCGCTCGCCCGGCGGCCGCACAGGCCGCGGCGATACGCTCCTCCACTTTCGCCAGATTTGCGGCGAGTTCGTCCTTACGATCCGTCATGCCCCATCAGTCCAGCCAGACATAGCCCGCGAGCCGACCCGTGGTCCGGTCGCGGCGGTACGAGAAGTGGTCGTCCGACTCCAGCGTGCACACCGGTGACTGCGCCCGGTCACCCACTCCGAAGCGTTCGAGCTGGGCGTGCACACCGGCGGCCACGTCGACCGCGGGCGTGCCCCAGCTCGTCTCGGCGTATGCCGCCGGCTCCACGGCGGCCACCTCGGCGCGCATCGGCTCGGGCACCTCGTAGCACCGGCCGCAGACGGCGGGTCCGGTGCGGGCGACGATGCGGTGCGGCTCGGCACCCAGTTCCATCATCGCGCGTAGCGCGGCGGGGACGACTCCGGCGATCATGCCGGGCCGACCCGCGTGAGCCGCGGCGGCGATCCCGGCGACGGGGTCGGCGAGCAGTACGGGCACGCAGTCGGCGGTCAGGACCGCGAGGGCGCGGCCGTGGCCCACGGTGACGATCGCGTCGACCGGCGGAATCCCGGCCGTGGAGTCCCAGGGCCCGTCGACGACGGCCACGTCGTTGCCGTGCACCTGGTTCATCCAGACGACCTCGCCGGGATCCAGTCCCAGCGACTTGGCCGCGAGCTCGCGGTTGGTGCGGACGGCCTGGGGGTCGTCGCCGACGGCCCCGCCGAGGTTGAGCTCCTCGTACGGAACGGCGCTCACCCCGCCCCACCTGTCGGTGAAGGCGAAGTGCGCGCCGTTCACGGTGTCGCGCTGTCCTATCACTTCAGGAAGTCCGGTACGTCCAGCTCCTCGGCCGCACTGTCCGCGTAGTTCCGCGACGTCGGGACCGGCGGGGGGGCCTGGAGGTCGCTCACCGGCTCCGGTGCGGGCTCCGGCTCCTCCTTCGGCTTCACGCTGCCGAGCGAGCCGAAGGACGGGCGGCTCTCGGGCTGCCGTACCGGAGTGGGCTCCTCACGCTTGGGGGAGGAGGCGCCGAGCACGTTGTCCCGACGGGCCGGCGGCTGGCCCCCGTCGAAGCCGGCCGCGATCACGGTGACCCGGACCTCGTCACCGAGGGCGTCGTCGATGACCGCACCGAAGATGATGTTGGCCTCGGGGTGGGCGGCCTCGCTGACCAGCTGGGCGGCCTCGTTGATCTCGAACAGACCGAGGTCGGATCCGCCGGAGATGGAGAGCAGCACGCCCCGGGCGCCGTCGATGGATGCCTCGAGCAGCGGCGAGGAGATCGCCATCTCGGCCGCGGCCACCGCGCGGTCGTCGCCGCGGGCCGAGCCGATGCCCATGAGGGCCGAACCGGCCTCGGACATGACCGACTTGACGTCGGCGAAGTCGAGGTTGATGAGGCCAGGGGTGGTGATGAGGTCGGTGATGCCCTGGACACCGGAGAGCAGGACCTGGTCCGCCGACTTGAAGGCGTCCAGGACCGAGACCTGGCGGTCCGAGATGGACAGCAGGCGGTCGTTCGGGATGACGATGAGGGTGTCGACCTCTTCGCGGAGCTCGGCGATGCCGTCCTCGGCCTGGTTGGCGCGGCGCCGTCCCTCGAAGGTGAACGGGCGGGTGACCACGCCGATGGTGAGGGCGCCCAGCGACCGGGCGATGTTGGCCACGACGGGCGCGCCGCCGGTGCCGGTGCCGCCGCCTTCACCGGCCGTCACGAAGACCATGTCGGCCCCCTTGAGGACCTCCTCGATCTCCTCGCGGTGGTCCTCGGCGGCCTTGCGGCCGACGGCCGGGTTGGCTCCGGCGCCGAGTCCGCGGGTGAGTTCGCGGCCGACGTCGAGCTTGACGTCGGCGTCGCTCATCAACAGCGCCTGTGCGTCGGTGTTGATGGCGATGAACTCGACGCCCTTGAGACCGACCTCGATCATCCGGTTGATGGCATTGACACCACCGCCGCCGACACCGATGACTTTGATGACTGCGAGGTAGTTCTGCGGTGCTGCCACGTCGAAGGCCTCTCGCCTCGAGTTACGTGTCGCCGCCTCGCGGCCTTGCCACGATCCGACGACTGATGCCGATGGGGACGGTCCGTATCGCCGACCCGAACCCTAACGTTGAAGTTTAGGGTTACCAGTGCGTCTGTTCCCTGGAGTCTTCTGAACAGGACACTAAGTCGACAAGTGGCGCACGTTCAACGAACACGCCGAACCTCCCGTTTTTCTTTTCACCCTATGTGATCAGGCGTAGCGCTGCCCAACCAGGGTGCTGGCCTGCGCCGATGTCCGTCAACTCCCTGATGACGCAGGGGCGGTGGGAACGCTGACGTCGAAGTACCGGGCGGCGGGGGCGGCTTTCATGAGAGCGGCGAGCGTACGGGCCTTCGCGCGCCCCTTCTCGCCGCTTCCCCACGCGACGGTCCGATCGCCGCTCAACTCCAGCGAGATGTCGTCGTAGGAACGGACCTTGACGACCCGGGTGTCGCGTGCGATCGCGGCCGGAAGGGCACCGGCGACGCGCACCGCCTCCCGCACCAGTCGGTGCTCGCCGAAGCGCCGGTGGCTGGCCGCGGCCGAACCCGACCGGGACATCGTCAATTCAAGAAGCGGGACGCCTTTCGGAGCCTCAGAAACCGTGGCGAACCGGACACCCTCGTCGTCCACTTCCACGAACTTCGCACCCTTTTCGACGAGCAGAACCGGAGTCCGCTCGGTCACTTTCAGACCGATTCCATGGGGCCAGGAACGGACCACATCAACTGCGTCAATTCGGGGCAATTTCTGACGAAGTCGCGCCTCAATCCCATCGGTGTCGACGGAAATCAGCGGCGATCCGAGCGGAACATCGGCGGCTTCGCGCACCTGCGCCGACGTCAGGACCCGGGTTCCGGAGACGGTCACGCGCTCCACGCGCAGCATCTGCGAGCCGTACAACAGCCAACCCCCGCCCGCGCCGAGGAGGACCAGCGCGATCGCGAGGATGATGATCGTACGAAGCCGGGGCGGTCTCAGCCGCCGGGCAGGGAGCGGACCGGACGACTCCTGCCGGCGCGCACCGCGTTCGGCGGTGGTGGGTCCGACCACGCTCCCCTGCCTTCCGTCACACGTGCCTAGCGATGTGCACGATTCGCGGCGATCGCCTCGTACACCATGCGGACGAGGAGTTCGTCGGCGTCCCGGCGGCCGAACTCGGCGGCGGCGCGGGACATCTCGTACAGCCGGTGCGGGTCGGCGAGCACGGGCAGGACGTTCTGCTGCACCCACTGAGGGGTGAGTTCCGCGTCGTCGACCAGCAGTCCGCCGCCGGCCTTGACCACCGGCTGGGCGTTCAGCCGCTGTTCGCCGTTGCCGATGGGCAGCGGGACGTAGGCGGCCGGGAGTCCGACGGCGGAGAGTTCGGCGACGGTCATCGCGCCGGCGCGGCAGAGCATCATGTCGGCCGCGGCGTACGCGAGGTCCATCCGGTCCAGGTAACTTACCGGGATGTAGGGGGGCATTCCCGGCATCTGGTGCACCTGCGGCAGTTCGTTCTTCGGGCCGACCGCGTGCAGGATCTGGATCCCGGCCTGCTGGAGCCACGGAGCGACCTGCTGGACCACCTCGTTGAGGCGGCGGGCGCCCTGCGAACCGCCGGAGACGAGCAGGGTCGGCAGGTTCGGGTCGAGGCCGAACATCGCGCGGGCCTCGGGGCGCACGGCGGCCCGGTCGAGGGTGGCGATGGAGCGGCGCAGCGGGATGCCGATGTAGCGGGCGTCACGCAGCTTGCTGTCCGGCGTGGAGACGGCGACCTTGGCGGCGTACCGCGAGCCGATCTTGTTGGCGAGGCCGGGGCGGGCGTTGGCCTCGTGGATGACGATCGGCACACCGAGGCGCTTGGCGGCCAGGTAGCCGGGCAGGGCGACATAGCCGCCGAAACCGACCACCGCGTCCGCCTTGGTGCGCTCCAGGATCTGCTCGGCCGCCTTGATCGTGCCACGCAGCCGGCCCGGGACGGTGATCAGCTCGGGGGTGGGCTTGCGTGGCAGGGGTACGGCAGGGATCAGCGCGAGTTCGTACCCCCGCTCGGGTACGAGTCGGGTCTCCAGGCCGCGCTCCGTGCCCAGGGCCGTGATTCCCACGGTCGGGTCCTGCCTGCGCAGGGCGTCCGCGAGGGCGAGCGCGGGCTCGATGTGGCCGGCGGTCCCTCCGCCGGCGAGTACGACATGCACCGAAATTCACCGCTCTCCGGACGTACGCGCCGCCGAGGCGCGCCGTCGCATCGTGTTCCATCTCCGAGGCCCCTGAGAGCCCCCAGCCCCCCGTTTTCTACCAAAGCGGGGTTGCCGCATCGCAAGCGCCGCCCGCGCAGCGGGCTCGTCGCGCGCGAAGGCGATCAGCAGCCCGATGGCGAACATGGTCGGCAGCAGGGCGGATCCCCCGTAGGAGAACAGCGGGAGGGGGACGCCGGCGATCGGCAGCAGACCGAGCACCGCACCGATGTTGATCACGGCCTGGGCTGTGATCCAGGTGGTCACGCCTCCCGCGGCATACCTCACGAAGGGGTCCTCCGTGCGTCCGGCCACGCGGATGCCTGCATAGCCTAGAGCGGCGAAGAGGGCGAGCACCGACAGCGTCCCCGCCAGGCCCAGTTCCTCACCGGTGACGGCGAAGATGAAGTCGGTGTGCGCTTCGGGGAGTTGGCCCCATTTTTCCACACTTGCGCCAAGTCCGGAACCGAAGAATCCACCGGAGGCGAGGGCGTAGATCCCGTGCACGGCCTGCCAGCAGGAGCCGTCGGGGCCCATCTCGGTGGCCCCGATGCAGCGGAACCGGTCCAGCCGGTTGGAACTGCTCTGGATGAGGACCGTGCCGATCACCGCGGCCACCGCCAGTACCCCGACGAACAGCCGGGTCGGTGCTCCCGCCAGCCACAACAACCCGAACAGGATCGCCGTGACGATGATCCCCGTGCCCATGTCGCCGCCGAGCATGATCAGCCCGAGCAGCATGAAGGCGGCCGGCACGAGCGGCACCAGCATGTGCTTCCACTGCGCCAGCAGCTTCTTGTCCTGTTTGCGGGCGAGCAGGTCGGCGCCCCACAGCACCAGCGCGAGCTTGCCGAACTCACTGGGCTGGATCTGGAAGGAACCGCCCAGGGCGATCCAGTTCTGGTTGCCGTTGACCGCCATCCCTATCCCCGGCACCTGCACCAGGGCCATCAGGAAGACGGCGCCCGCCAGGATCGGGTAGGCCAGCGCCCGGTGCAGCTTCACCGGCATCCGCGACGCGGCGAACAGCAGCCCGGCGCCGATGAGGGCGGCCAGCATCTGCTTGCGGAAGAAGTACGACCCCGGCAGGGACATCTGCAGGGCGGTGATCTGGGAGGCCGAGTAGACCATCACCAGGCCCAGCACGGTGATCAGCAGACTGCCGCCGAGGATCAGGTAGTACGCGGTCAGCGGCCGGTCCCACGCTCTGCGCGCACGCGTGGAGAGGCGTACGAAGGGGTTCTCGCGCGGCGGCCGGGGTGCGGCGGGCCTGCGGACGGCCCGCCGAACCGGAGGACGCCCCGTACGGCTGCCGGACATCACCGGCTGCCACCGGCGGGTACCCGCCGACCAAACCCGAGCCACATCCGAGTCACCCGTCCCTCCAAGGGTCCCGAAGCACCCGCCGTGGCCGAGACCCGCCGTCAGGCGCCCGCGCCGAGTTCGCGAACCGCCTCCGCGAACGCCTCTCCGCGCTTGTTGTAGTTGGCGAACATGTCCATGGAGGCACAGGCCGGTGCCAAGAGCACCGTGTCTCCGGCAACGGCGAGCCGCCGGGCCTCCCGGACCGCCGCGAGCATCGCCCCAGTGTCGGTCCGGTCGAGGTCGACGACGGGTACTTCCGGGGCGTGTCGCGCGAGGGCGTCACGGATCAGGGCACGATCGGCACCGATGAGGACGGCTCCGCGAAGTCGCTTGGCCGACTTGGCGACGAGTTCGTCGAAGGTGGCACCCTTCGCCAGTCCGCCGGCGATCCACACGATCGACTCGTAGGCCGCCAACGAGGCTTCCGTCGCATGGGTGTTGGTGGCCTTGGAGTCGTCGACGTATGCAACCCCGTCCACATCGGCGACGTGCGCGATGCGGTGGGCGTCCGGCGTGAAGGCCCGCAGCCCGTCCCGTACGGCCTCGGGCGGCACACCGTAGGCGCGCGCGAGGGCCGCTGCGGCAAGGGCGTTGGCGATGTTGTGCGGGGCGGGCGGGTTGACGTCGGAGACCTCGGCGAGCTCCTGGGCGTTCTTCTGCCGGTCCTCGACGAAGGCACGGTCCACCAGGATGCCCTCCACGACGCCGAGTTGGGACGGCGCGGGCGTGCCCAGCGTGAAGCCGACGGCCCGGCAGCCTTCTTCGACGTCGGCCTCGCGCACCAGGTCCTCGGTGGCCTTGTCGGCCGCGTTGTAGACGCAGGCGACGCGATTCCCTTCGTAGACACGGCCCTTGTCGGCGGCGTACGCCTCCATGGAGCCGTGCCAGTCGAGGTGGTCGGGGGCGAGGTTGAGGACGGCGGCGGAGTGGGCACGCAGCGAGGGCGCCCAGTGGAGCTGGTAGCTGGAGAGTTCGACCGCCAGGACGTCGTACTGCTCGTCGCCGAGCACCGCGTCCAGCAGCGAGACGCCGATGTTGCCGACGGCGGCCGTGCGCAGGCCGGCCGCCTTCAGGATCGAGGCGAGCATCTGGACGGTGGTGGTCTTGCCGTTGGTGCCGGTGACGGCGAGCCAGGGGGCGGCGTCGGGGCCACGCAGGCGCCAGGCCAGTTCGACGTCGCCCCAGATCTCGATGCCGGCTTCGTGCGCCGCCGCGAACAGCGGCTTGTCCGGCTTCCAGCCGGGCGCGGTGACGATCAGCTCGGTGCCCTCCGGCAGGGTGGCGCCGTCGCCGAGGCGGACCTTGACGCCCAGGGCCTCCAGTTCGGCCGCCTGCGCCCGCGCCCGGTCGTCGTCGCCGTCGTTGACGACGGTGACGAGCGCGCCCAGGCCGTGCAGGACCTTGGCCGCCGGGACGCCGGAGACGCCGAGCCCGGCGACGGTGACGTGCTTGCCCTGCCAGTTGGTCACTTTTCCGCTGCCCATCCCGCGTAGAAGAGGCCCAGTCCGACGATCACACAGATGCCCTGAATGATCCAGAAGCGGACCACGACGAGCACTTCGGACCAGCCCTTGAGTTCGAAGTGGTGCTGGAGTGGCGCCATCCGGAAGACCCGCTTCCCGGTGAGGCGGAAGGAACCGACCTGGATGACCACCGACATGGTGATGAGGACGAACAGGCCACCGAGGATGGCGAGCAGCAGCTCGGTGCGGGAGCAGATGGCCAGACCGGCGAGCACACCGCCGAGCGCCAGCGAACCGGTGTCGCCCATGAAGATCTTGGCGGGGGAGGTGTTCCACCACAGGAAGCCGAGGCAGGCTCCCATGAGGGCGGCGGAGACGACCGCGAGGTCGAGCGGGTCGCGCACCTCGTAACAGGCGTTGGGGTTGGTCAGGTCCAGCGCGTTGGCGCAGGACTCCTGGAACTGCCAGACGCCGATGAAGGTGTAGGCGCCGAAGACGAGGACGGAGGCGCCGGTGGCCAGACCGTCGAGCCCGTCGGTGAGGTTCACGCCGTTCGACATCGCGAGGATCATGAACAGCGCCCAGACCACGAACAGCACCGGGCCGATGGTCCAGCCGAAGTCCGTGATGAAGGACAGTTTCGTGGACGCCGGGGTGTTGCCGCGGGCATCCGCGAACTGCAGCGAGAGCACGGCGAAGGCAATACCGACGATCAGCTGGCCGGCCATCTTCGCCTTGGCCCGCAGACCCAGCGAACGCCGCTTGACGATCTTGATGTAGTCGTCCAGGAAGCCGACCAGACCCATCCCGACCATCAGGCCGAGCACCAGCAGACCCGAGAAGGTCGGCGCCGCGTCGGCCTCGGGGTCCAGATAGCTCGTGACCACCTTGGCCAGGAAGTACGCGGCGACCGTCGCCAGGATGAAGGCGATACCGCCCATGGTCGGCGTACCGCGCTTGCTGGCGTGCTCGCGCGGGCCGTCGTCACGGATGTACTGACCGTAGCCCTTGCGGGCGAGCAGCTTGATCAGCAGCGGGGTGCCGACCAGGGTCAGGAAGAGGCCAATGACTCCTGCGAACAGGATCTGCTTCATCATCGGGCGGCAACCTCACCCTCGGCACCGTTCTCGATGAGCGCCTGCGCCACGCTCTCGAGCCCGACCGACCGGGACGCCTTCACGAGTACGACGTCTCCCGGGCGCAACTCGCTGCGCAACAGGTCGACCGCCGCCTGTGCGTCGGACACGTGCACCGACTCCTCACCCCACGAACCCTCGTTATATGCGCCCAGTTGCAGCCAGGACGCTTCCCTGCCCCCGACCGCGACGAGCTTGCTGACGTTGAGCCGGACGGCGAGCCGTCCGACCGCGTCGTGCTCGGCGAGCGCCTCGTCCCCGAGCTCGGCCATCTTGCCGAGCACCGCCCACGTACGGCGCCCCTTGCCCATGGCCACAAGGGCGCGCAGGGCAGCCCGCATGGACTCGGGGTTCGCGTTGTAGGCGTCGTTGACGACCGTCACGCCGTCCGGGCGCTCGGTGACCTCCATACGCCAGCGGGAGAGGGAGCCTGCCTCGGAGAGCGCGGTGGCGATCTCTTCCGCGGACATGCCCAGCTCATGGGCGACGGCGGCCGCGGCGAGCGCGTTCGACACGTGGTGCTCACCGTACAGGCGCATGGTCACATCACTGCACCCGGAGGGTGTGCGAAGGGTGAAAGAGGGCTGCCCGGTGTCCGTCAGGTGCACGTTCTCGGCGCGTACGTCCGCTTCGTCGGCCTCTCCGAAGAGGATCACCTTCGCCTTCGTACGGGATGCCATGGCGCGTACGAGGGGGTCGTCGGCGTTGAGGATCGCGGCTCCCTCTTCGGGGAGCGCCTCGACCAACTCGCCCTTCGCCTGGGCGATCTGCTCGCGGCCGCCGAACTCGCCGATGTGCGCGGTGCCCACGTTCAGCACCAGGCCGATGTGCGGGGGCGTCAGGCCGGTGAGGTAGCGGATGTGGCCGATGCCGCGGGCACCCATCTCCAGGACGAGGAACTTCGTCTCCTCGGTGGCACTCAGTGCGGTCAGCGGCAGCCCGATCTCGTTGTTGAACGATCCCGGCGTCCACACCGTCGGTGCCTTGCGCTGGAGCACCTGGGCGATGAGGTCCTTGGTGCTGGTCTTGCCCGCGGAGCCGGTGAGCGCCACCAGGGTGGTGCCGAGCTTGCGTACGACGTGCCGGGCGAGGGCGCCGAGGGCCGTCTGGACGTCGTCGACGACGATCGCGGGCACACCGACGGGGCGGGAGCCCAGAATCGCGGCTGCGCCCGCCTCGATCACGGCCCCGGCGTAGTCGTGGCCGTCCACGCGCTCGCCGACGAAGGCGGCGAAGAGGCTGCCGGGCTCCACCTCGCGGGAGTCCCGGACGACCGGTCCGGTCACCTGCACCGACGGATCCGGTATGTCGTACGTCTGCCCGCCGACGACTTCTGCGATCTCGGCGAGAGAGAGGGCGATCACAAGTTCATCCCTGGGTCTTCTGGATAGCTTCGCGAAGCACCTGGCGGTCGTCGAAGGGACGGACCACCCCGGCGATGTCCTGGCCCTGCTCGTGGCCCTTGCCCGCGACCAGCACGGTGTCCCCGGGCTGTGCGCGGTCGACGGCGGCGGCGATCGCGGCGGCCCGGTCCTCGAAGAGGAGCACTTCGCCGCGTTCGTGCGCGGGCACCGAGGCCGCGCCCTCGAGCATGGTCGCGAGGATCGCGAGGGGGTCCTCGGAGCGGGGGTTGTCGGAGGTCAGTACGGCGATGTCGGCGAGCCGGGCCGCGGCGGCGCCCATGGGGCCCCGCTTGTTCCTGTCCCGGTCGCCGCCGCAGCCGAGGACGACGTGCAGCCGGCCCTTGGTGACCTTGCGCAGCGCCTTGAGCACGGATTCGACGGCGTCGGTCTTGTGGGCGTAGTCGACGACGGCGAGGTACGGCTGTCCGGCGTCCACGCGCTCCAGGCGGCCGGGCACGCCCGGCACGGCGGCGATGCCGTCGGCGGCGGTCTGCGGGTCGAGGCCGGCGGCGGCGAGGGCGACGATCGCGGCGAGGGTGTTGGCCACGTTGAAGGGGCCCGGCAGCGGCGACCTGGCGCCGATCCGCTCGCCGTTCGGGCCGATCACGGTGAACGGCGAGTCCAGCGGGCCGACCGTGACGTCCTCGGCGCGCCAGTCGGCGTCGGGGTGGCCCTCGGCGGAGTAGGTGACGACCGGGACGGTGGCCTCGCGGGCGAGCCTGCGGCCGTACTCGTCGTCGATGTTGACGACGCCGAGACGGCTGCGTTTCGGCGTGAACAGCTGCGCCTTGGCCCGGAAGTAGTCCTCCATGTCGGAGTGGAACTCCATGTGTTCCGGGCTGAGGTTGGTGAAGACGGCCACGTCGAAGACACAGCCGTCGACCCGGCCGAGGACCAGCGCGTGGCTGGAGACCTCCATGGCGACCGCCCGGACGCCGCGTTCGCGCATGACGGCGAACAGGGCCTGGAGGTCGGTGGCTTCGGGGGTGGTGCGCTCGGACTTGATGCGCTCGTCGCCGATGCGCGTCTCGACGGTGCCGATCAGTCCGGCCGCACGGCCGCCCGTCCGCAGACCGCCCTCGACGAGGTAGGCGGTCGTGGTCTTGCCGGACGTGCCGGTGATGCCGATCTGCAGCAGATCGTGGCCGGGCCGGCCGTAGATCGTGGCCGCCAGTTCGCCCATCCGCGCGCGCGGGTCGTCGACGGTGAGGACCGGCAGGCCCGTGGCGGCGGCGCGTTCGGCGCCGGCCGGGTCGGTGAGCACGGCGACCGCGCCGAGGCCGACGGCCTGGGTGACGAAGTCGGCTCCGTGCGCGCGGGCGCCGGGCAGGGCGGCGTACAGGTCGCCGGGGCGGACGGCCCGCGAGTCGTGGGTGATGCCGGTGACCTCGACGGTGCCGGCCGGTGCGGCGACACCCAGCTGGTCGGCGAGCTCCGCGAGGGGTGTGGCGGAGACCCGTTCCGGCCGCGGCGGGCCCGGATATGTCACGGGAACGCCCTTCTGGGTGGTTTGGGACTGATCAGCGTGTGGCACGGCGGTGAGCGTACCGGGCGCACCCGCTCCGGAGCGAAGTGAGGGGCGAGGGACGCTCTGGTCCTCGGGATCGGGGGTGATCGTTGTCACGGGTGGTTCCTGGGTGCTCGGTGCTGAACGGATGGTTCCGGCTGCTCGCCGCTGATCAGGGTTTGAAGGTGACCGGGAGTTTCGCCGGCGGCGTCCCGGTCGGCGGAACCTGGAGGGTCTTCAGGGCGAACTCCATCACCTTCTTGTAGACGGGGCCGCAGATCTGGCCGCCGAAGTAGCTGCCCTCGGTGGCGTTCTGGATGGCGCAGTACACGGTGACACGGGGCTTGTCCGCGGGGGCGAATCCGGCGAAGGACGAGGTGTAGCCGCGGTACTTGCCGGTGGCCGGATCCACGCGGTTGGCCGTGCCGGTCTTGCCCGCCACCCGGTAGCCGGGGATACGGGCCTTGG
Source organism: Streptomyces sp. NPDC059866 (assembly GCF_042731325.1). Classification (NCBI taxonomy): domain Bacteria; kingdom Bacillati; phylum Actinomycetota; class Actinomycetes; order Kitasatosporales; family Streptomycetaceae; genus Streptomyces; species Streptomyces sp. NPDC059866. The sequence continues at coordinate 380,073 of NZ_JBHWJT010000001.1, forward strand.
CGCCGGTGCCCTCCCTGTCGTCGACGACCGACTCCAGCATCCGGGCGAGCGTCCTGGCCGTCTTCTCGCTGACGACCCGCGTCTTCTCCGGCTTCGGGGCGGGCGTGAAGACGCCGTCGGGGCCCTGCGTGCCGCGCACGAGCGAGGGTTCGACACGGACGCCGCCGTTGGCGATCGTCGAGTAGACGGACGCCGCCTGCATCGCGTTGATGGAGACGCCCTGGCCGAAAGGAATCGTGTACTGCTGCGACGTCGACCAGGTGTCCGGGGAGGCGAGGATGCCCTTGGTCTCACCGGGGAAACCGAGCCCGGTGTAGCTGCCGATGCCGAACTTGCGCAGGTACTTGTGCAGCACCCGGTTGGCCTCCGCCTGGTTCTTGCCGAGCTGGCCGGTCGCCAGGATGGTGCCGATGTTGCTGGACTTGGCGAGCACGCCGTTGAGCGTCAGGTACCAGGTCTCGTGGTCGATGTCGTCCCGGAAGAGCCGGTCGCCGCGGTGCAGCCGGTTGGGTACGACGACATGCGTGGCGGGCGTGGCGACGTTCTCCTCCAGTACGGCGGCCATCGACATCACCTTGGCGGTGGAACCGGGCTCGTAGGCGTCCTGGACGGCCGCGTTGCCCATGGCGGTCGCGTCGGCCGTGGTGAGGTCGTTGGGGTCGAAGCCGGGCGAGTTGGCCATGGCGAGGATCTCGCCGGTGGCGGTGTCCTGCACGATGACATAGCCGCGGTCCGCCTTGGACTCCTTCACCTGTTCGGCGATGGCGTTCTGCGCGGCCCACTGGATGTCCCGGTCGATGGTCAGCTCGATGTCGGAGCCGGGCACCGCGGGGGTCTCGGTGGAGCCGACGGTGGGCACCTGGTGGCCGCCGGACTGGGCGTAGCGGATCTTGCCGTCCTCGCCGGCCAGCTGTCCGTTCAGCTGCTGCTCGATGCCGCCGCCGCCCTTGCCCTCGGCGTTGACCCAGCCCAGTATTCCGGCGGCCAGGTCGCCGTTCGGGTACACGCGCTTGCTGCTGGGTTCGGCGAGGACACCGGCGAGGACGTTGACCGTGCTCTTGTCGGTCTCCGCCTTGTCGGCGAGCGCGGTCCTCAGGTCCTTGATCTGCTTCCAGACCTGCGGGGTCTGCCGGCCGGCGAGCTTGACGTAGCGGAGCTTCTTGTCCTCGGGCCGGAGCTTGCGGGCGAGCTCCGCCTGGTCCTGGCCGAGGATCGGGGCGAGGAGGGCGGCCGCCTGCTCGGGCCCGTCGTCGATCTTCAGCTGCTCGGAGGTGAACAGCGTGGGGTCGGCCGTGATGTCGTACGCGTCCACGCTGGTCGCCAGGGCCACGCCGGTGCGGTCGGTGATCTCGCCGCGCTGGGCGGCGAGGGTGTGCACCACGTACCGGTTCCGCTCGGCCTTCGCGGCGTATGCGCTCGCATCGACGGCCTGCACCTGGAGCAGCCGTACAACGAACACGAGCAGTACGAGGGTCAGCGCCAGGCCGACCATGCGCAGGCGGGGCCGGGGGCTGCCGAGCCGGATGACGTGCGGTGCCGGAGAGCGGGGCGGTGCCGGAGAGCGGGGCGGGGCCGGACGACGGGCCGGGCGGGCGCCGGGGCCGGGGCGCCGTGCGCTGCCGGAGCGGTCGGGCCGTGCGGGTCCGGGCACGCGGCGGTGCGGCGCTTCCCTGTCGGTCACTTCCGTCACCTGCCGGGGGTCGTGGTCGGGGTGGAGGCGGAGCGGGGTGTGGGGGTGGATGCCGAGCGGGGTGTGGCGGGGGCCGTGCGGGTGGCCGGGGTGGGGCTCGGGGCCGGCGAGCCGAACGGCGTCGGGCTGGCCGCGCCCGGCGGGAGCTCATCGGTCATCGCCTCGGGGGCCAGGACGAACGGCGTGCGCACGGAGGCCTGCTCGGCGGCGGAGGGGGCGCCCTTGACGGTGCCGTCGGGGTCGAGGAAGGCGGGGTCCCCGCCGGGCACCATGCCGAGTTCGCGGGCGCGGCGCTGGAGGGCGTCGGGGGCGGAGTAGGCGTCGATGTCCCGCTGGAGGGCCTGTTCCTCGTCGGTGAGGTTCTTGGTCTCCTTCTGCAGGTCGTCGAGTCGGAACGACCCTTCGCTGAGTGCCGAGTTCAGCATCAGCAGTCCGATGAGACCGCCGCCCAGCAGAAGGACGACCAGCAGGACGAACGGAGTCCGGGCGGCCTGCGCCCGACCGGTGGGAAGAAGCCGTGCGAGGCGGGCGGCCCTCCCCTTCAGCTCGGGTTTCCTGCTCGGTTCGGGTTTCCTACTCACTCGCCCTCCCCCGGGCTCGGCACCCGAACGCCCGCCCTTGCCGCCGCCTCACTCGACGTCCTCCCTGATGCGTTCGGCCGCGCGCAGTCGCGCCGGGGCTGCCCTGCGGTTCTCGGCGACCTCTTCCTCGCTGGGAAGTTCGGCACCGCGCGTGAGCAGCTTGAGCCGGGGCTGGTACCGCTCGGGCACGACCGGCAGCCCGGGCGGCGCGGTGCTGGCGGCGCCGGCCGCGAACACCTGCTTGACCAGCCGGTCCTCCAGCGAGTGGTACGACAGCACCGCGATCCGTCCGCCCACGCCGAGGGCCTGCACAGCGGCCGGGATCGCCCGCTCCAGCACGGCCAGTTCGCCGTTGACCTCGATGCGCAGGGCCTGGAAGGTGCGCTTGGCCGGGTTGCCGCCGGTCCGCTTGGCGGCCTGCGGCAGCGCGTCCCGGATCACCTCGACGAGCCGCCCGCTGTTCGTGAACGGCTCCTTCTCCCGTTCGCGTACGACGGCGGCGACGATCCGCTTGGCCTGCTTCTCCTCGCCGTACGCGCGCAGGATCCGCACCAGCTCACCCGCCGGGTAGGTGTTGAGGACCTCGGCGGCGCTGATGCCGGTCGTCTGGTCCATGCGCATGTCGAGCGGGGCGTCCTGCGCGTAGGCGAAGCCGCGGTCGGCCTCGTCGAGCTGCATGGAGGAGACCCCGAGGTCGAACAGAACGCCCTGCACGCGCCCGATGCCGAGCCGGTCGAGGACGTCGGGCAGCTCGTCGTAGACGGCGTGCACGAGCGTGGCGCGGTCGCCGTACGGGGCGAGGCGCTCGCCGGACAGGCGCAGCGCCTCCTTGTCGCGGTCGAGGGCGATGAGCCGGGCCTCGGGGAAGCGGGCGAGCAGTGCCTCGCTGTGGCCGCCGAGGCCGAGCGTGCAGTCGACGACGACCGCTCCGGGGGCCTGGAGGGCGGGGGCCAACAGGTCCAGGCACCGCTGGAGCATCACCGGGACGTGTCGACTCTTGCTCAAGGGGCCCTCTCAGGTCCGGCGGGCCGTACGCACCGCCGGGTCCCCGCCCGCTCGTGAAGGGGAGACCTGCCGGCGCCGGAAGCGTCAGCCGGCCGGGAGCGGGTGGAGGCCGAGCCGTACGTACGCGCCGCGCACGTGGGGAGATCTCCGGCAGCAGTGCCGGGGTCTTCGGGAAGTTCAGTCCAGCGGGGAGAGCCTCGCCTCCCGCTTTCGCGTCACTTTAGTCCACCCTGTCTCGCGGTCAATCAACCGGCCTGCGCGTCGCGGCGGCCGACGGCGAGGAAGCGGCGAACCGGAAGGAACCACTCGAACGGACGCACCCTTCTCACGCCTGTGGGTTAGCTCACAACACGGCGTGATGACGCTCTTTGTCCTCCCTCACAGCAGGACCGGATCGCCCGTGACCAGTACCGTCGTCACCATGACGACTTCCGCATCGGTTCCCGCCGGCTCCGAGGACGCCATAACCCGCGTCGGCACCGTCACCGACCGTCTCGTCGAGGCGAACGAGCGGTACGCCACCGCCTTCACCGACCCGGGTATGGACGCCCGCCCCGTCCTCCGTGTGGCCGTCGTGGCCTGCATGGACGCCCGACTCGACCTGCACGCCGCGCTCGGCCTGGAGCTCGGCGACTGTCACACCATCCGCAACGCGGGCGGTGTCGTCACCGACGACGTGATCCGCTCGCTCACCATCAGCCAGCGCAAGCTCGGCACGCGCAGCATCGTCCTCATCCACCACACCGGATGCGGTCTGGAGAGCCTCACCGAGGAGTTCCGCACCGAGCTGGAGCTGGAGGTGGGCCAGCGCCCGGCCTGGGCGGTGGAGTCCTTCCGGGACGTCGACCAGGACGTACGGCAGTCGATGCAGCGCGTGCGCACCTCGCCGTTCCTGCTGCACACCGACGACGTGCGCGGCTTTGTCTTCGACGTGCGGACGGGTCTGCTGCGCGAGATCGACCCGGCGTGACCGTCACCCGGGGTTCCCGGTTTCCGGGAACCCCGGGCTTCGGATGGAACAAACTGCCGTAAGGCCTGACATATCGCGGCCAGTTGTCCACAGGCGAGTGACACGAATCGGTAACGGCAGCAAGAATGCGGGTTGTGGCGTCGCGCGGAACTTTTCACGCGTGGTGTCCGTGTTTCGGGGTGGGCCGGTTACGCGTCACAGAGCGTCGGCCCGTAAGAAAGAACGGGCCGAGGAGGGCCGGGTGACGACCTATGACGATCGAGCGAGCCTTACTGATCTGACTGCCACCGTGGATCGGGTCCGCAGTTCGGTGGAAGAAGTGATCGAGGGCAAGCCCGAGGTCGTACGGCTTTCGCTGACCGTACTGCTCGCCGAGGGGCACCTCCTGATCGAGGACGTCCCAGGGGTGGGCAAGACGATGCTGGCCAAGACGCTGGCGCGGTCCATCGACTGTTCGGTGCGGCGTATCCAGTTCACGCCCGACCTGCTGCCCTCGGACATCACCGGTGTGTCGATCTGGGACCAGCAGCGCCGGGACTTCGAGTTCAAGCCGGGCGCGATCTTCGCGCAGATCGTGATCGGCGACGAGATCAACCGCGCCTCGCCCAAGACGCAGTCCGCGCTGCTGGAGTCGATGGAGGAGCGCCAGGTCACCATCGACGGGCAGACCTACGAGCTGCCCAGCCCCTTCATGGTGGTGGCCACGCAGAACCCGGTCGAGATGGAGGGCACCTACCCGCTGCCGGAGGCACAGCGCGACCGCTTCATGGCCCGTGTCTCCATCGGCTACCCCAGCGCGGAGGCCGAGCTGCAGATGCTGGACGTGCATGGCGGGGTGAACCCGCTGGACGACCTCCAGCCGGTGGCGCACGCGCACGACGTCGTGAAGCTGATCGAGGCGGTGCGTGGCGTCCACGTCGCCGACACGGTCCGGCGGTACGCCGTGGACCTGGTCGCCGCCACGCGCAACCACCCCGATCTCAGACTCGGCGCCTCCCCGCGCGCGACGCTGCACCTGCTGCGCGCGGCGAAGGCGTCCGCCGCCCTCAGCGGCCGGGAGTACGCCCTGCCGGACGATGTGCAGGCCCTCGCCGTCGCCGTGCTGGCCCACCGTCTGCTGCCCACCGCCCAGGCCCAGCTCAACCGCCGCACCGCGGAGCAGGTGGTCCAGGAGATCCTGCAGCACACCCCTGTGCCGGCGGCGCCCCAGCAGAACGGTTTCGGGCTGGGGCACGGCTCGTCGGCCTACGGCCAGCAGCCGCCCCGGAGGCTGTGATGTCCACCGCGGCGGGCCCGGGCCATGCCGAGACCGACCGGGGCGACAAGGGCGGCGTGCGCACAGCCCTGGCCGGTCTGACCACCCGCGGCCGCTCGTTCCTGGCCGCCGGAGTCGCCGCCGCCGTCTGCGCCTACGTGCTGGGCCAGAGCGACCTGCTCCGGGTGGGGCTGCTGCTGGCGGTCCTGCCGCTGGTGTGCGCGACGGTGCTGTACCGCACCCGCTACCGGGTCGCCGGCAGCCGCAGGCTCTCCCCCGCGCGCGTGTCCGCCGGTGCCGAGGCCCGCGTCCATCTGCGGATGGACAACGTCTCGCGGCTGCCCACGGGTCTGCTGATGCTCCAGGACCGGGTGCCGTACGTGCTCGGCCCGCGCCCCCGCTTCGTACTCGACCGGGTGGAGGCCGGCGGCCGCCGCGAGGTGTCGTACCGGGTCCGTTCCGATCTGCGCGGCCGCTACCCGCTGGGCCCGCTGCAGTTGCGCCTGACCGACCCGTTCGGGATGTGCGAGCTGACCCGGTCCTTCTCGACGTACGACACGCTGACGGTGATCCCGCGTGTGGAGCCGCTTCCGCCGGTGCGGTTCAGCGGGGAGGCGAAGGGATACGGCGACGGGCGGCAGCGCTCGCTCGCCCTGGCCGGCGAGGACGACGTGATCCCGCGCGGCTACCGCTACGGCGACGACCTGCGCCGGGTGCACTGGCGCTCCACCGCCCGGTACGGCGAGTTGATGGTGCGCCGCGAGGAACAGCCGCAGCGCTCCCGCTGCACGGTGCTGCTCGACAGCCGGGGCACGGCCTTCCGCGGTGCGGGCCCGGACTCGGCCTTCGAGTGGGCGGTGGGCGGAGCCGCGTCGGTGCTGGTGCACATGCTCGAACGAGGCTTCTCCGTACGGCTGTTGACGGACACCGGCAGCTCGGTGCCCGGTGAGGGTGCCGACGGGTTCGCGGGCGCGAGCCAGGAGTCGGCGGACGCGGCGGGGCTGATGATGGACACCCTCGCGGTGATCGACCACTCCGACGGCACCGGCCTGTCCCGTGCCTACGACGTGCTGCGCGGCGGGAACGAAGGGCTGTTGGTGGCTTTCTTCGGCGACCTCGACGAGGAGCAGGCCACGGTGGCCGCGAAGATGCGCCAGCGCAGCGGCGGCGCGCTCGCCTTCGTCCTGGACAGCGAGACATGGGGGCGGGAACCGACCGATGTGCCCGGCCCGTTGAACGGGAGCGAGGAGCGGCTGCGGATGCTGCGCGAGGCCGGCTGGACGGTCGTGAGCGTTCCGCGGGGCGCTTCGCTGCACGACTTGTGGCGCCAGGCCGACCGGGAGCGGACGGGCATCGTGGCGGCGGGCGGGACCAGCGGCGGGGAGGGGCGTTGATGAGCGGGCAGGCACGTATGGCGCTGTGCGCGACGGCGGCGACGCTGATGGCCGCGTGTGCCCTGCTGCCGTTGGTCGACGAACCCATGTGGCTCCTCCAGGCGGCCGTGCTGCTGGCGATCCAGGCCGGCGTGGGCGCGGCGGCCCGGCGGGTGCCGCTGGCCCGCCCCCTGACGGTGGCCGTGCAGGCTCTGGTCACACTGATGCTGCTGACCCTGGTCTTCGCCCGGGAGTACGCGCTCGCGGGGCTGTTCCCCGGGCCGGACGCCTTCGTGCACTTCGCCGACCTGCTCCAGCAGGGCACGGACGACGTCGGGCGGTACGCCATCCCCGCGCCGCTGTCCGACGGCATCAAGCTGATGCTCATCGGCGGTGTTCTGGTGATCGGCCTGGCCGTGGACGTCCTCGCGGTGACCTTCCGCAGCGCGGCTCCGGCCGGGCTGCCGCTGCTCGCGCTGTACTCGGTGGCCGCGGGGCTGTCCGACGGCGCCGGCGGCTGGGTGTGGTTCCTGATCGCGGCGGCCGGCTATCTGATGCTGCTGCTCGCCGAGGGGCGGGAGCGGCTCTCGCAGTGGGGCCGGGTCTTCGGCGGGGCACCGCGCACTCCGGGCGGGGAGCCCGGTTCTCCGGTGGCGCCGGTGCGCACCGGGCGGCGGATCGGCGTGGTCGCGCTGGGTGTCGCCCTGGTGGTGCCGCTGGCCCTGCCCGCCATGAACGGCGGACTGCTGGACAGCGCCGGGACGGGCGTGGGCTCGGGCAGCGGGGGCGGCGGCACGATCTCCGCGGTGAACCCGCTGGTGTCGCTGCGCGACAGTCTGAACGTCGACGAGGACCGCACGGTCATGACCGTGCGCACCAGCACCAACGACATCTCCAACCTGTACCTGCGGATCGTCTCGCTGGACGACTTCGACGGCACGACCTGGAAGCCGTCCCGCCGGAACATCGTCGCGGTGCCGGACGAGCTCCCCACGCCCACCGGCCTGGGACCCGACGTCCGGCGCTCGGAGGTCCGTACGCGCGTCGCTGCCGCCGACTGGTACGCGCAGGACTGGCTGCCGATGCCGTACCCGCCGAGCGACGTGCGGGTCGACGGCAGCTGGCGGTACGAGCCGGTGGGGATGACGCTGGTCGGCGACCACGGTCAGAACACCAGGGGCGCGAACTACGAGGTGACCAGCCTCGATGTGCGCCCGACCGCCGAGCAGCTCGCCTCGGCGCCGGCGCCGCCCGGCGCCTTGGAGCGCGAGTTCACCGAGGTACCCGATGCCCTGCCGTCCGTGGTGTCGAGGACGGCCCGCCAGATCACGGACGGCGCGGCCAACCCTTATGAGCAGGCGGTCAAGCTCCAGGAGCACTTCGCCCTGACCGGCGGGTTCCAGTACGACACCGAGGTGGAGGTCGGCGGCGGCTCCGACGCGATCGCCCGCTTCCTGCGGGACAAGCGGGGCTTCTGCGTCCACTTCTCTTTCGCGATGGCATCGATGGCCCGCACGCTCGGGATACCGGCCCGCGTCGCGGTGGGCTTCGCGCCCGGTACGCCGCAGGCGGACGGCACGGTGACGGTGGGGCTGCGCGACGCGCACGCCTGGCCCGAGCTGTACTTCGAGGGCGTGGGCTGGACCCGCTTCGAGCCGACGCCGAACCGGGGCACGACGCCCACCTACACGCAGCCGGAGATACCGGGCAGCAGCGTCCCGGACCTGCCGGAGGCCTCCAGCTCGGCGGACGCGGCTCCTTCGGCGGCGCCGTCGACGAGCGAGAGCTGCTCGGCGGACGACAAGCGGCTCGAGGTGTGCGGTGAAGCGCTGCCGCTGGACCCGGGAACCTCGGACGACGGGGGCCGGCCCTGGTATCAGACCGCGGGCTGGATACTCCTGGGGCTGGCGGTGGTCGTGATACCGCTGCTGCCGATGTTGTGGCGGCTGAGAAGACGGTCGGTGCGGCTGGCGTCGGCCCGGCACACAGCGGCGGCAGCGCAGGGTGTGCTCACCAGGGAGCGGGGCGGCGCGGGCCGTGACGACGGGGTGGAGGCGTCGGCTCTGCAGGTGGAGCCTTCCGAGCAGCATGTCGCCGAGGTGACCGCCGGGCATGTGCTGGCGGTGTGGCGCGAACTCACGGACACGGCCTGGGACTACGGCATCGTGCCGGACGACGCGCTGACTCCGCGGAAGGCGGCCGCCCGGATCGTGCGGCTCGGGCATCTGGACGAACAGACGGCCGAGTCGGTGCACCGGGTGGCGAGCGCCGTGGAGCAGGTGCTGTTCGCACCACGGCCGCGGGCCGAGGCCGGGCTGGCGGACGAGGTGCGCAGGCTGCGCATGGCGCTACGGTCCAGGGCGGGCTGGCGGACCCGGGTGCGGGCGGTCGTCGCGCCCCGTTCGGCCATTCGCGCCGTCTGGGACCTCACCGACCGCTGGACGGCCGTCAAGGCTCGTCTGGCCACCCGCTGGGCGGCGATGGTACGGCGCCCGTCCGGTCAGCAGAGCGGCTGAGGCGACAAGGACGACAGACAGCCGTGGCCCCGTCAGGGCATGCGTGAGGGGTTGCCGCCCGTCGGGTGGCAACCCCTCACCTGTGTCATCGGGAGCTGATCGTGGAAATCAATGGCCCTGTTCGTCGCGGCGTCGCTGCCAGCGCTGTTCGATGCGATCCATCATCGAGCGTCGCTGGCGTCCCTGACGGCCGGCCTGCTGACCACCGCCGGCGGGCTGTTCCCCCGGCTTGGGGGCCTTGCGCCAGCCGGTCACGGCGAGTACCGCGCAGCCCAGCATGACCAGGAAGCCCACCACGCTGAGCCAGACCTGCTTGGCGACCATTCCGGCCATGAGGAGCGCGATACCTACGAGGAAGCCCGCGACCGCCTGGTAGACCCGTCGCCGGGTGTACGTACGCAGCCCGCTTCCCTCAAGCGCTGTCGCGAACTTGGGATCTTCGGCGTACAGCGCTCGCTCCATCTGCTCGAGCATGCGCTGCTCGTGCTCTGAGAGCGGCACGGAGTCCTCCTCATCGTGCAGTCGCCGGGGCGACCCGGGGGTCCCTTCAGGATAGGCAGGGAATCGCCCCCGTGAAACCCGCCCCTCTGCGCCATTTGGCCAACCGGAACCCGCCATGGTCGGACCGGCCCGCTGAGGCTTCCATTCCCCGGCGGCCGACCCGTCATGCCGGTCGGTCTCCCTCGATCATACGGCGGGAAGGCCCCGATCGGGGGGCCTGTGGCGTACTCCATCTGCAACCAACGCGCTGATCAGCGGCGCGCCCCGGCAGGCTGCTCAGGCGTCGGCAGCCCCTGGCGTCTCGCCGAGCACATGAAGCTGCGTGGCCACCGCGTGGAACGCCGGTACCTCGGCCGCCGCCGCCTCCAGCTTCAGCAGGGCGTCCATGGCTCCGGGCTCGGTGTCCACCAGCACACCGGGCACGAGGTCGGCGAAGACCCGTACGCCGTGCACGGCGCCGACCCGGAGGCCGGCGGCCTCGACCAGTTCGGTCAGCTGGTCGGCGGTGAAGCGGCGGGGCATCGGGTCACCCGCGCCCCAGCGGCCGTGCGGATCGCCGAGGGCCTGCTTGGCCTCCTTGAAGTGGCCCGCGAGGGCGCGCGCGAGGACGGCACCGCCCAGACCGGCGGCGAGCAGGCTGAGGACGCCTTCGGGCCGCAGCGCGGCCACCGCGTTGCGGACGCCCTCGGCCGGGTCGTCGACGTACTCCAGGACGCCGTGGCACAGCACCGCGTCGTAGCCGCCGCGCTCGACCACGTCGAACAGGCCGTGGGCGTCACCCTGCACACCCCGCACCCGGTCGGCGACGCCGGCCTCGGCAGCGCGGCGCTCCAGGGCGAACAGCGCGTTGGGGCTGGGGTCCACGACCGTGACCCGGTGGCCGAGGCGGGCGACGGGCACCGCGAAGTTGCCACTGCCGCCTCCGGTGTCGAGGACGTCCAGCGACTCCCGGCCCGTGGCCTTGACCCGGCGGTCCAGAGCGTCCTGGAGGACCTCCCAGACCACGGCGGTACGGAGAGAAGCGCGGGGGCGCATCGGGTCCGACACGGCAGTTGACTCCTCGGCGCGGCACCGCCTCGGGGCGGAGCGAACGGGCTGCCTCCCCGGACCCGGGGTGCGGGAGGGGATGGCTTCAGGCGCTCTCCACCCTATTGCCTCCACGGCCCTGACCGGTCACTCCTGTGGTCCCGCCTCGGTGGGGATCCGAGCCGGGGTCGCGGTCCGCTGCCTCGTCCGCGTCCGGACGTGGCTGGGGCAGGACCGGCTGGAGTACCAGCATCCGCTCGACGAGGCGGATGAACATCGCCACGTCGCGTATCAGGTCGTCGGCGTCCCGGCGGCTGGCTGCGCCCTTGATGCCCGCTTCGGCCCGGGCGCGACGCCGGGCCCCCGAGGCGAACAGGGCGCTCCACTCGGTGAGTTCGGGCGCGATTTCGGGGAGCACTTCCCACGCGCTCCGGATCCGGGCCCGGCGTCGGGGGTTGGTCTCCGGGCGTCCCCGCGCGGCGAGGACGGCGGCGGCGGTGCGCAGGGCGGCGAGGTGGGCCGTCGCGTAGCGCTCGTTCGGCGTTTCGAGGACGGTTGCCTCGTCGAGTCCGGCACGGGCCTGGGCGAGCAGGTCGAGGGCGGCGGGCGGGGCCGTGGCCCGGCGGAGCACGGGGTGCACATCGCTCGCCGGGCCGGTCAGTGAGGGGGCAGGGCCGGTGGCGCGGCGCCGGCGTGCGGCGGCTGCGGACGAGTTGGCCATGACGAACCTCCTGTCGTCTGTGTGACGGCACGCCCTGATACGGGGTGCCGTATGTGCCCATCGTGAGGTATGGCACTGACAATCCGTTCTGACCTGGGCTTTTGCTTCGATCGAAGGTTCGGGTTAGATTTTGCACTGACCAGTCAGTTCAAAAATCCCTGGGGGAATTGTGGGGGGACTCGCTGTCGCCGCCCGCGACTTCGGGCTCAGGGGGCCTCGCGGCTGGGCCTTCCGCGGCGTCTCCTTCACCGCGGAGCCCGGCTCGCTGATCGCGGTCGCGGGACCTTCGGGCTCGGGCCGTACGAGCCTGCTGCTCGCGCTGACCGGACGGATGAAGGCCACCGAGGGGACGGCGGCCGTCGGCGAGGCCCGGCTGCCGAAGCAGTCGGCGGCCCTGCGCCGGGTCAGCGGGCTCGCGCACGTTCCCGGCGTGACCGACCTCGACCCCGCCCTGACCGTGGCGGAGCACCTGCACGAACGGGCCTTGCTGCAGAGCCGCTTCGGGGACTCGCTGCGGGGGCTGCTGCGGCCGCGCGCCGACCGCACGAACGAGGCGAAACTGCGGATCGACACCGCCCTGGCCGCCGCGGGCCTCGACCGGGAGGCCCTGCCCAAGGGCTCCCGGACCGCCGTACGCGACCTGGAGCGCCTGGAGGCGCTGCGCCTGTCCGTCGCCCTGGCCCTCATCGGACGCCCGCGGCTACTGGGCGTGGACGACACCGACCTGAAGCTCTCCCCCGCCGAACAGGGCGAGGTCTGGGCCCTCCTGAGGTCGGTCACCGAGGCCGGGACGACGGTGCTGGCGGTGTGCAGCGAGGCACCGGAGGACGCGGTCGTGGTGTCCACGCAGGCCCGCGACAACGACGTACGGGTGCCCGAGAACCAGCCGGAGGACCAGCCAGAAGGCCGGCCGGAAGACCAGCCCCTGGACGACGAGGTGAAGGAGGCGGCGGATGCGCTCGCCGAAACTGGCCGCTCTTGAGCTGCGCCGCTTCGGGCGCGGCAAGCTGCCCCGCGCCGCCCTGGTGGCGCTCCTGCTGCTGCCCCTGCTGTACGGCGCGCTCTACCTGTGGTCCTTCTGGGACCCGTACGGCCGCCTCGACCGGCTCCCCGTGGCGCTGGTCAACGACGACAAGGGGGCGACCGCGGACGGGAAGAAGGTCAACGCGGGCGACGACATCGTGGCGGGGCTGCGCGACAGCGAGGTCTTCGACTGGCACGAGGTGAGCGCCGCCGAGGCCCGCGCGGGCGTCGAGGACGGCACGTACTACCTGTCGCTGACCATGCCGGCCGACTTCAGTGCGCGTATTGCCTCCAGTGCGGGCGACTCCCCCGAGACGGGCGCCCTTCAGGTCCGTACGAACGACGCGAACAACTACATCGTCGGGCAGATCTCCCGGACGGTGTTCAGCGAGGTGCGTACGGCGGCGTCCACGAAGGCGTCGCGGTCGTTCCTGGACCGGATCTTCATCTCGTTCTCCGACATCCACGGCGAGACGGTGAAGGCCGCGAGCGGCGCCGACAAGCTCAGGAGTGGCATCGGTACGGCGGAGAAGGGCTCGAAGGATCTCGCCGACGGTCTGAAGGACGCCGAGGACGGCAGCGGGAAGCTGGCCAAGGGCCTGAAAAAACTCAACAAGGGCGCCGACGACCTGGAGGACGGTTCGAAGCGGGTCGCGGAGGGGACGCAGGCGCTTGCGGACAAGGTGAACGGGGTCGCGGACAAGGTGGGGCCCTTCCTCGAGGACAACGAGAAGGCCATCGGGGACACGGCCCAGTTCGTCGCCGACTCGTCCGGGGCGATCCGCGACAACCTCGAGACCCTGGTGAAGCGGGCGCCGACGGCCGCCAAGGATGCCCGGGCGGCCTCCGGCACGCTGAACGACGTCCACAAGAGGCGCTGCGAGACTCCCGTACTGCCCGATGCGGCCTGCTCCGACCTGGAGAAGGCCAAGGACGCGGCGGCCGACGTGGCGACGATCGCCGACGACGTCAACACACTGATCACCGATCACGACAGCGACCTGAAGAAGCTGGACGGCCATCTCGCCACCCTGGAGGAGCAGTCCCAGGCCCTCGCCGACCGCGCCCCGCACCTCTCCGAGGACCTCGACGACGCCGTCACCAGGATCAACAAGCTGAACGAAGGTGCCGGAAAGGTCGCCACAGGTGCGAAGTCGCTGCACACCGGGCTCGGCACCGCCAAGACCGGCGCCGTGGACCTCGACAAGGGCGTCGGCGACCTCAGGACGGGCGCGGACGACCTCAGCGGCGGCATGTTCAAGCTCGTCGACGGTTCCGGGAAGCTCGCGAACGGGCTGCACGACGGCGCCGAGCAGATTCCCGACTACGACAAGCAGCAGCGCGACGCGCGGACGGAGGTCATGGCGGACCCGGTCCAGCTCGCCTCCAAGACGCTGCACAAGGCACCCAACTACGGCACTGGTTTCGCCCCGTACTTCATCCCGCTGTCCCTGTGGGTGGGTGCGATGGTGGCGTACATGCTGATCCCGCCGCTCAACCGGCGGGCGCTGGCCACCGGCGCCTCGGCCTGGCGGATCGCCCTGGCGGGCTGGCTGCCGGTGCTGGCGATCGGCGTACTCCAGACGGTGGCCCTGATGTCGGTGCTGCACTGGGCGGTCGGGCTGGAGATGGCGCGGGCGGCCGGGACGGTGGGCTTCCTGTTCCTGGTGACGGCGTGCTTCGCGGCGCTGATCCAGTGGCTGAACGCCCGCTTCGGAGCCGCCGGCCGCATCCTGGTCCTCGCCCTGCTGATGCTGCAGCTGACGTCCGCGGGCGGCACCTATCCCGTGCAGACCAGCCCGGGCTTCTTCAACGCGCTGCACCCCTTCCTGCCGATGAGTCACATCGTCGAGGCCCTCAGGAGGCTCATCTCGGGTGGTGGCCTGGAACCCGTGTGGCACGCGTGCGTGGTGCTGGCCGCCTTCACCGCGGGCGCCCTCGCACTCACCGCGCTGTCGGCCCGGCGCCGGCAGGTGTGGACCCTGGACCGGCTGCACCCGGAGCTGAGCCTGTGAAGACACCTCCCGCCCCTGCGAGGCAGCGGTTTCCTGTGACAATCGGGGCCATGGAAAGCAGCAACACCGCCTCGGGGGCCAGTACGCGCCGAGAGGCCACCCGGCAGAAGCTCTACGAAGCGGCCGTCACGCTCATTGCGGAGCAGGGCTTCTCCGCCACCACGGTGGACGAGATCGCCGAGCGGGCCGGGGTCGCGAAGGGCACGGTCTACTACAACTTCGCCAGCAAATCCGTCCTCTTCGAGGAGCTGCTGCGGCACGGCGTGGGCCTCCTCACCGCCTCCCTCCGGGAGGCGGCCGAGCAGACGGCGAAGGACGGCGGCACCAAGGTGGCCGCACTGGACGCGATGATCCGGGCCGGGCTCGTCTTCATCGACCGCTATCCGGCCTTCACCCAGCTGTACGTGGCCGAGCTGTGGCGTACCAACCGGGCCTGGCAGTCCACCCTGCTGGTGGTCCGGCAGAAGGCGGTGGCGGTCGTCGAGGACGTGCTGCGCGAGGGCATCGAGAACGGCGAGTTCAGCGAGGAGATCGACGTGCCGCTGACGGCGGCGGCGCTCGTCGGCATGGTGCTGGTGGCCGCACTGGACTGGCAGGCGTTCCAGCCGGAGCGTTCCCTGGACGACGTCCACGCAGCCCTCTCACGGCTGCTCCAGGGACGGGTCAGCGGGCGCCCTTAGGCGGCACGTACAGGCAACACGAACAGGCGGCACGAAAGCGCCGGTCCGAGATGGCCGCGTCCCCCGCGGGCCACACTCGGACCGGCGCTTCTCTGTGCGCCCCCGTTTTCCCCCGTTGGGCCCCGTTTTCCCCCGTCGGGCCCCTTCGGTCCTCCCCCGGACTCCCCCGTGCCTCGCTCCCGCCGACCGGGGCCGGCGGAAGGAGCGGATCGTGGGCCGGGCCGTTCCGGCGCCCCGTGTCGCCGGTGCCGGGCCCGTGCCCCTCTCCGTGCCTCCACTCTCTCGTTCGCGCAGGTCGGCCCCCATCCGCGCGCGTACTCATCTCGTCGCCTGAGTACGGATACTCAGCCGTACGCACTCGCCCCCAGGACGCCTCGGCCACGGCTGGTTACAATCGCCTCCGTGTCCGTACTCCCCCTGGTGTTCACCAGCGGCTGGGCCAGCGGCGTCAACGCGTACGCGGTGGTGCTGGTGCTCGGCTTCTTCGGTGCGACGGGGCTGAGCGACGAGGTCCCCGAGTCACTGCAGCGCCCCGAGGTGCTGATCACGGCGGGGGTGCTGTTCCTGGGCGAGGCGGTCGCCGACAAGATCCCGTACGTCGACTCGGCATGGGACTCGGTGCACACGCTGATCCGGCCGGCCGCCGGGGCCTGGATCGGGGCGCTGCTCGCGGGCCAGAGCGGTTCGCTGTCCGATCTGACGGCGGGCGCCATCGGCGGTTCGACGGCGCTGGCCAGCCATGCGGTCAAGGCCGGCACGCGGATGGCGGTCAACAGCTCGCCGGAACCCTTCAGCAATGTGATCATCAGCGTGGCCGAGGATCTCGGGGTCGGCGGGATCGTCACGTTCGCGATGTTCCATCCGGAGGCGGCGGCCGTCATCGCCGGCGTGTTGCTGGTCGCCGGGCTGGTCATGCTGTACTTCCTCGTCTCTCGCATCCGCCGCTTCCGGCGCCGCAGGGCGCAGCGCCGGGAGGAACGGCGATTGGCGGCGCGGGCCGGACCACCGCCCGGCTGACCTCCGGGCCATGGGAGCGTGCAGGTCACAGGCCCGCGGGCGGATTGTCAGTGGCGGCCGATAAAGTCGCAGGCATGGCACGGATTGCGGTGATCGGCGCCGGGATGGGCGCGATGGCGGCTGCTGCCCGGCTGGCCGTCGCGGGCCACCGGGTGGCGGTGTACGAGCGTACGGAGACGTACGGCGGCGCGGTGCGCCGACTGGAGCGGGACGGATTCTCCTTCGACACCGGCCCGGGGCTGCTGCCGCTGCCCGCGGTCCACCGCGACCTGTTCCTCAAGACCGGCAAGGAGCCGCTGGAGGCGTGCGTCGAGCTGGTCCAGGTCGACCCGTCGGCCCGGCATGTCTTCGCGGACGGCACCGAGGTGTCGCTGCCGAACGCCTCGCGCGCGGGAGCGGTCGCCGCCCTGGACGAGGCGCTGGGGTCGGGGGCCGGGGGACGCTGGGGCGACTTCCTGGTGCGGGCCCGCGAGGCCTGGGACCGGACCCGCAGGCCTCTCCTGGAGGAGCCCCTGTGGCCGAACTGGCCGGTGCTGGCCGAGCGTGAGCCCTACCCCGCCGTCCCGCACAAGCGGCTGCTGCGCACCCGCCGGGCCGGCACACTCGCCGAGGTCGGCACCTGGGAGCTGCGCGATCCCCGGCTGGTCGCCCTGCTGGAGAGTCAGGCCCTCGCGTACGGCCTGGACCCGCGCGTCGCTCCGGCCGCCGCCGCCGTGCTGCCGTACCTGGATCACGCCTTCGGCACCTGGTACGTGCGCGGTGGCATCCGGGAACTCGCACGCGCGGTGTACGAGCGCTGCCTGGCCCGGCGGGTCGAGTTCGTCTTCGGCGCCGAGGTGACGACGGTGCTGGAGAAGGACGGCCGGGCCGCGGGGGTGGAGCTCGCCGACGGGACGGTGGCTCAGGCGGACTTCGTGGTCGCCGGTGTCGCACCGGAGGTGCTGAGCCGTGTCGTGCCCGGTACGGCGATACGGGGGGCGGGCGAGGTCCCGGGGCAGCGCGGGCTGCCGAGCCGTCTGACGGTGCTGCTGGCGCTGCGCGGCGGGCGTCCGGAGGGGACGGTTCATCGGACGGTGGTGCACGCGGAGGACCGCGAGCTCGAGCTGGGGTCCGTGTTCGGCACGCCCGCGGGGATGGCCGCCCGTCCCACGGTCACGGTGCTGCGGCCCGACGATCCCCAGCTGGTCCCGGACCCCGCGCACGAGGCGGTCACGCTGACCGCCACCGTCCCCTCCATGCCGGGCGAGTGGAGCTGGGCGGATGCAGAGGTCTTCGACCAGCACGCCGAGGCCATGATCACCATGGCCGGACGCGTCATACCCGACCTGCGGGACCGCCTCCTGTGGCGCGAGGTGCGCACTCCGGCCGACATCGCGGAGGTGACCGGCGCGGAGGGCGGGGCGGTGCCGGCACCGGCGCTGGCGGCGGCCGAGGGCCGGCTGCTGCACCCGTCGAACACGACCGGGCTGCCCGGCCTGTTCACCGTCGGCGGCTGGTCTCACCCGGGCGGCGGTCTCCCCCATGCCGGCATGTCGGGCGCCCTGGTGGCGGGGCTGATCGTGGAGGGGCCGGGCTTCCGGGGATCTCAGTGAAAGGCGGCGTTCAGAAGCGGTACCGCTCGTCGTACTCGTTCCCCTGCGCCTGACCGTCGCCCTGGTACGGGTAGGGCTGCTCGGGCGGGAGTTCCCCGCCGTAGGCGTCGTCGGTGCTGCGCTGCTGCGGTACCCACACGCCGCCGGGCGGGGTCTGGCCGCCGTAGCTGCCGGTGGCGTACTGGTCCTGGCCGTAGGCCTGCTGACCGTACTGCTGCTGGTCGTAGCCGGTGTCGTACGCGGCGCCGCCGTAGGCCTGGGTGCCGGCGTACGGGTCGGAGTACGCGGCGTACTGCTGCTGGCCGGTGGTGTCGTAGCCGTACTGCTGCTGGCCGTAGGAGTAACCGTCGTAGGCGTAGTTCTGATCGGCACTCTGGGCGGCCGTTGCGTACTGGTCCTGGGTCTGCCCCGCGGCTGCGTACGCGGTGTCGCCGTATATGCCGTACGAGCCGGTGTCGTCGGGCATCGGCTGCGGTTCGTACACGGCGGTGGCCTCGGCAGCCGTGGGCTCCGAACGGGCGGGCGTGAACACGTCGTCACGGTCGTAGTCGTCCTGGCCCTGGGAGGCGTTGCGGTGACCGTACTGGGCGCTGTCGTCGCCGTAGTCGCCCGCTTCCAGATCGGAGACCTCGAGGGTCGGGTCCTGGTGCTCCGGCTCGCCGCGGCGGCGCTTGCTGCCGCCCAGGCCCGAACGCCCGGCGACCGCCCAGCCGGCGGCGAAACCGCGGCGGAACGACAGCGTGACGTACGTCTGCCCGACCGCGAAGGCGGCGGCGCCCAGTCCGATCACGACGACGGACGGGATCAGTACACCGACGACGACACCGAGGAAGCCGGCGAACGCCAGCAGCCGCCAGCGAAGCCGTGCCTTGTACTGCAGCAGGACCTCGCCGAGCAGCCACAGCGCGACGATGCCGAACGCGATGTAGAGGACCGTCCAGCCCATGTACGCCCCTCTCCCAGTGGCCGCTACGCAGTGTGTCGTATGAGCGTGCGACCGGTCTAGGCCCGCGGTGGGTGGTGCAGGCCCAGATTCTCGTAGATTTCCAGCGTCGCCGTGGAGTTGTTGAGCGTGATGAAGTGCAGTCCGGGCACTCCCTCGGCCAGCAGCCGCGCGCAGAACTCCGTGGCGAACTCGATCCCCATGGAGCGTACAGCGGCCGGATTGTCTTTTGCTGTGAGGATTCGCTCTTTCAAGGTGGACGGAAGGTGAGCATTACTGAGCTGCGGCAGTCGTTCCAGCATCCGGACGCTGGTCACGGGCATGACCTCCGGGATGACCGGGGTCTCACAGCCGGCCGCGGCGACCCGGTCGCGCAGCCGGAGATAGGACTCCGGCTGGAAGAACATCTGGGTGATCGCGTAGTCGGCGCCGGCGCGGCACTTGTCGACGAAGTGCGTGACGTCCGTGTCCCAGTCGCTGGAGCGCGGGTGCATCTCCGGGAAGGCCGCGACACCGACGCAGAAGTCGCCCGACTCCTTGATGAGCCGGACGAGTTCGGCGGCGTAGGTGAGGCCCGTGGGATGCGGCACCCACTCGCCCATCGGGTCGCCGGGCGGGTCGCCGCGCAGGGCGAGCATGTTGCGGATGCCGGCGTCGGCGAACTGGCCGATGACGTTGCGCAGTTCGGTGATGGAGTGGTCGACCGCGGTGAGGTGGGCGACCGGGGTGAGGGTGGTGTCGGCGACGATCTGCTCGGTCTCCTTGACCGTGCTCGCGCGCGTCGAGCCGCCGGCGCCGTACGTCACGGAGACGAAGTCGGGGGCCACCGCCTCGACCCTGCGGAGGGCGTTCCACAGGCTGCGCTCGCCCTTGGCGGTCTTCGGCGCGTAGAACTCGAACGAGTACGTCGTCTTGCCGGTGGCGAGCATGTCGCGCACGGTACGTGCGCGATCAGTCCTGGTGGATGCGGTTCCGAGGGCCATACGGGCAGGTTAGCCAGGGGGCGGCGGTCCCCCAACCGGATGCCGCAAATTTGCCCGATTTGTCGGCTTGTTGTCCATCCCTTGGACACCTTGGACAAACGTGCGTGTCACGCCTGTCGCAGCCGCTTGGCGAACTCCGCCGCGGCCGCACCAGGGTCGTCCGCCTCCGTGATGGCCCGGACGACCACGACCCGGCGGGCGCCCGCGTCGAGCACCTGGTCGAGGTTGCCGAGGTCGATGCCGCCGATGGCGAACCAGGGGCGGTCGGTGCCGAGCCCCGCCGTGTACCGCACCAGGTCGAGGCCGGGGGCGTGGCGGCCGGGCTTGGTGGGGGTCGGCCAGCAGGGGCCGGTGCAGAAGTAGTCCACACCGTCCTGGACGGCGGCCGCGGCGGCCTCGGACTCCGCGTGCGTGGAACGGCCTATGAGGATGCCGTCGCCGAGGATCGCCCGGGCGGCGGGGACGGGGAGATCGCCCTGGCCGAGGTGGAGTACGTCCGAGCCGGCGGCGTGCGCGACATCCGCGCGGTCGTTGACCGCGAGGAGCCTGCCGTGCCGGGCGCAGGCCTCGGCGAACATCTTCAGGTGCTCCAGCTCCTCGGCCGCCTCCATGCCCTTGTCGCGCAGCTGCACGATGTCGACCCCGCCCGCCAGGACCGCGTCCAGGAACTCCGGCAGATCACCTTGGCGCTTGCGCGCGTCCGTGCACAGGTACACCCGGGCGTCGGCGAGCCTGGCGCGGGCGGTGGCGGCGGTGGCGGTCATGTGTCCCCCGTTGTGGGTGGCGTACGGGCTGCGGGTGAGCGTGCTGGACAGCGGCCGTGGCCTGCGCGCGCCGCGGCCCGTACGCCGGACGGTTTTCGGATCAGACGGCGAGCGCCTGGGCGCGGCGCTTCACCTCCGTGCCGCGATTCTCGCTCAGCGCCTGTGCGGGGGTGCCGGGCAGGGTCGGATCGGGGGTGAACAGCCACTCCAGCATCTCTTCGACCGTGAAGCCGTCGTCCCGCAGGAGCGTCAGGGTTCCGGAGAGGCCCTTGACGACCTTGTCCCCGTCGATGAAGGCGGCGGGGACGTGCAGCGCGCGGTTCTCGCCGCGGCGTACGGCGATGAGCTGGCCGTCCTTGACCAGCTGCCGCACGCGCGTCACCTCGACACCGAGCTTTTCGGCGATGTCGGGAAGGGTGAGCCAGGCGGGGACGAGAGCGTCGATCTTTGTGTCAATCTCGGTCACGGAAACCAGCCTGCCATCCCCCACTGACAGTCGGAAGCCGGACCGGTCCGACCTGGGGCGACGGACCACTGGGACGGACCGGGAGCAAGGGGCCGTCCGGGCGGTGCCTACGACGGCTGCGCCACCGCCGATTTCAGCGGCCGCGCCGGGTCCGCCAGCAGTTCCGGGTTCATCGGTGCGCCGGCCTCGATCAGCCGTCGCCCCTGGGCCAGATCCCTCGGGCGGCCCACCGCCAGCAGGGCGACGAGCCGGTTCTCGCGCAGCCAGCAGACGGTCCAGGCGGGGCCGGACGGGTCGCCGCGCCATACGGTGCGGTCGGCGGACGTGTGGTGGCCGGCGTACTGGACGAAGCGGCCGAACTGCTCGGACCAGAAGTACGGCACCGGGTCGTAGACCACCGGGGCCTCGCCGGTCGCCTCGCCGATGATGTTCGCGGCCACCGTACGAGGGCCCTGCAGGGCGTTGTCCCAGTGGTGGACCAGAAGGCGCTCGCCATATCTTCCCGAAGGGAAGGAGGCGCAGTCGCCCACCGCGTAGACGTCCGGCGCGGAGGTGCGCAGGTGCTGGTCGGCCACGACCTCGCCGTATGCGCCGAGCTCGATGCCGGCGCCGGTGAGCCAGGCGGTGGCGGGCCGGGCGCCGATACCGACCACGACCGCCCCGGCGGGCAGCCGCGAACCGTCGTCGAGCACGACCGCGCCGGGCTCGACCCGCGCCACGCGCGCGTGCGTGCGCAGTACGGCACCGCTGTCCGCGTACCAGTCCGCCATCGGCGCGGCGACCTCGGCGGGCAGCGCCCCGGCGAGCGGGCGGTCCGCGGCCTCCACGACCGTCACGGCGCAGCCCGCCTCGCGCGCGGCCGTGGCGAACTCCGCGCCGATCCAGCCCGCGCCGACGACGACGATGTCGTGCCGGCGGGCGAGCACGGGCCGCAGCCGCTCGGCGTCGTCCAGGGTGCGCAGCAGATGCACGCCGGGGACGCCCTCCGCGCCCGGCAGCGTGATCGGTTCGGCACCGGTCGCGAGGACCAGGACGTCGTACGGCACCGGCCCGGCGGCCGTGTCGAGCTCGTGCTCGTCGGGGCGGACGCCGAGGACCTCGCGCCCGAGGTGCAGCTCGATGTCGAGCGCCTCGAAGTCGACGTCGAAGGCGGAGCCCTCCGCCGTGCCGAGCAGGACGGCCTTGGACAGCGGCGGACGGTCGTACGGCTGGTGGGGCTCGGCGCCGATCAGCGTCACCGTGCCGGTGAAGCCCTGTTCCCGCAGGGCGACCGCGGTCTGCACACCGGCCATGCCCGCACCGACCACGACCACGCGCCGCGGCTGCGACAGCCCCGTCTCCTGCGTCTGCTCGCTCACCTGATCACCATAGTCAACTGACTTTCTGTCAGTCAGCGGTGGGTTCGGTGACCTGCTCCACAACGCTCGTCCCGTTGCCCTGCTGCGACTCCCACTCCCAGGTCTCCTCCAGCCGCACCCGCCCGTCGGGCAGCTCGACGACCCTGGACTCGCAGTGCCCCGAGGACGTCGTCCCGTCCTGCTTGAGCTGCACGTACCGGAAGTCGAGCAGGTCGCCCTCCCGGGTCCCCACCAGGTACCCGCGCACGACGTCGCCGCCCGCGTACTCGGCCCAGATCTCCCCGTCCTGCTCGTGGTACGTGAACCGGGTGCGGGTACCGACCTGACCCGGTGCCTGGTCGGCTACGGGGGCGAGGACGAGGCCGTCGAGCGAGCTGGGCATGACAACAGGCTCCCTTACAGAGGCGTGGATGCAGAGGCTAGGGTGGCCAACGTAGAGCACTCGCGGGAGCCCGGACGCACCGGGCTGAGAGGGAGGCTGGCGGCCTCCGACCGTACGAACCTGATCCGGGTCATGCCGGCGAAGGGAGGGGCGCAGCGCCCGTGTCGTCATCCACACGTACGTCAGACGTCCTCGTCATCGGGGGCGGAATCATCGGTCTGGTCACGGCCTGGCGGGCCGCGCAACGCGGCTTCGCGACCGCCGTCGTGGACCCCGAACCCGGCGGCGGGGCCGCCCAGGTGGCGGCGGGCATGCTGGCCGCCGTCACGGAACTGCACTACGGCGAGCAGACCCTGCTCGGCCTGAACCTGGCCTCGGCCCGCCGCTATCCGGACTTCGCGGCCGAGCTCACCGACCTCACCGGCCACGACCTCGGCTACCGCCGGTGCGGCACGCTCGCCGTCGCCCTGGACGCCGACGACCGCGCCCATCTGCGGGAACTGCACGCCCTGCAACGGCAGTCGGGCCTGGACTCCGAGTGGCTGTCCGGGCGGGACTGCCGGCGCCTGGAGCCGATGCTCGCACCCGGTGTGCGGGGCGGGCTGCGGGTCGACGGCGACCACCAGATCGACCCGCGGCGGCTCACGGGGGCGCTGGTGGCCGCGTGCGAGCGGGCGGGCGTGGTCTTCCACCGGGAGTGGGCGGAAAGGCTCGTGGTCGTACGGGACCGGGCCGCGGGGGTCGTCACACGCGCGGGCACCGAGCTGGCCGCCGGGCAGGTGGTCCTGGCCGCGGGGAGCCTCAGCGGGCGGCTCGCGGGTGTCCCGAACGCCGTCCTGCCTCCGGTACGGCCCGTGAAGGGGCAGGTGCTGCGGCTGACCGTGCCGCAGCGGTACGCGCCGTTCCTGAGCCGGACCGTGCGCGCGGTCGTCCGCGGCAGCCATGTCTATCTGGTGCCGCGCGAGAGCGGCGAGCTGGTCGTCGGGGCGACCAGTGAGGAGCTCGGCTGGGACACGACGGTCACGGCCGGGGGCGTGTACCAGCTGCTGCGGGACGCGCACGAGCTGGTGCCCGGCCTCACCGAGCTGCCGCTGACCGAGACGCGGGCCGGACTGCGCCCCGGCTCGCCCGACAACGCGCCCCTGCTCGGACCGACCGGGCTGGACGGACTGCTGCTGGCCACCGGGCACTACCGCAACGGCGTCCTGCTGACTCCCGTCACCGGCGACGTCATGGCGCATCTGCTCACCACCGGCGAACTCCCGGACGTGGCCCGCCCCTTCACCCCGAAACGCTTCAGCGCAGTACTCACGGAGCAGCCCGCATGAACATCCATGGAGCAGCCGGCATGACCATCTCCGTCAACGGCGAGCCGCGCGAGGTCGAGCCCGGCACGGCTCTCGACGTCCTGGTGAAGACCCTCACGGCAGCCCCCTCCGGAGTGGCCGCCGCCCTCAACGAAACCGTCGTCCCGCGCGCGCAGTGGCCGACCACACCCCTCTCCGAGGGGGACCGTGTCGAAGTCCTCACCGCCGTCCAAGGAGGCTGACCCATGGCCGACGATCCCTTTGTCCTGGGTGGTACGACCTTCACGTCCCGGCTGATCATGGGCACCGGGGGTGCGCCCAGCCTCGACGTGCTGGAGCGGGCGCTGGTGGCTTCCGGAACGGAGCTGACCACGGTGGCCATGCGGCGGGTGAATCCCGATGTGCACGGGTCCGTGCTGTCGGTGCTGGACCGGCTGGGGATTCGGGTGCTGCCGAACACCGCGGGGTGTTTCACCGCGGGTGAGGCCGTGCTCACGGCCCGGCTGGCGCGGGAGGCGCTCGGGACGGAGCTGGTCAAGCTGGAGGTCATCGCCGACGAGCGGACGCTGCTGCCGGATCCGATCGAGCTGCTGGAGGCGGCGGAGACGCTGGTGGACGACGGGTTCATGGTGCTGCCGTACACGAACGACGATCCCGTGCTGGCGCGGAAGCTTCAGGACGTGGGCTGTGCCGCGATCATGCCGCTGGGATCGCCGATCGGGTCGGGGCTCGGGATTCGCAATCCGCACAACTTCCAGTTGATCGTGGAGCACGCGCGTGTGCCGGTGATTCTGGATGCGGGGGCCGGTACGGCGTCGGACGCGGCGTTCGCGATGGAGCTGGGGTGCGCGGGTGTGATGCTCGCCTCGGCCGTGACGCGGGCGCAGGAGCCGGTGCTGATGGCGGACGCCATGCGGCATGCCGTGGAGGCGGGGCGGCTGGCGTTCCGGGCGGGGCGGATTCCACGACGGCACTTCGCGGAGGCGTCCTCTCCTGTGGAGGGGATCGCTGCGCTGGATCCTGAGCGGCCCGCGTTCTAGGTTCGTGGGTTGCGTCACAGGTGCGCTTCAAGTGGGCCCGCAACAGGGCTGAACGGGGGCGGCGTGTCGGTGGCGGCTCGTACACTCGCCTGCGTGGACACGACCCTTCAGGACCCTCTCGTCGGGCAGTTGCTCGACGGCCGTTATCGCGTCGACGCGAGGATCGCGGTCGGCGGGATGGCCACGGTCTACCGGGCCGTGGACACCCGCCTGGACCGCGTCCTCGCGCTCAAGGTGATGCATCCGACGCTCGCGACGGACGGCACGTTCGTCGAGCGGTTCATCCGCGAGGCCAAGTCGGTCGCCCGGCTCGCCCACCCCAACGTCGTCCAGGTGTTCGACCAGGGCGCCGACGGGTCGTACGTCTACCTGGCCATGGAGTACGTCTCCGGCTGCACCCTGCGTGATGTGCTGCGCGAGCGCGGGGCGCTGCAGCCGCGGGCCGCGCTGGACATCCTGGAGCCGGTCCTCGCCGCGCTCGGCGCCGCGCACCGCGCCGGGTTCGTGCACCGCGACATGAAGCCGGAGAACGTCCTGATAGGGGACGACGGCCGGGTCAAGGTCGCCGACTTCGGGCTGGTCCGGGCGGTGGACACGGTCACCAGCACCACCGGCTCCGTCCTCGGCACGGTGTCCTACCTCGCACCGGAGCAGATCGAGCAGGGCAGCGCCGACCCCCGTGTCGACGTGTACGCGTGCGGTGTCGTGCTGTACGAGATGCTGACCGGCACCAAGCCGCACTCCGGGGACTCCCCCGCCCAGGTGCTGTACAAGCACATCCACGAGGACGTCCCGCCGCCCTCGGCCGCCGTGCCGGGCCTGGCGTACGAGCTGGACGAGCTGGTCGCCTCGGCGACATCGCGCACCCCGGACGTCCGCCCGCACGACGCGGTGGCGCTGCTCGCCCGGGTCCGCGAGGCGCGCGGCGCACTCGGCGCGGACCAGCTCGACGCGATGCCGCCGCAGGCGCTCACCGCGGAACACGACAACGCCGACGACCGTACGAGCGTGATCCCGCGCGCACTGACCGCGCTGCGGCAGCTGCCCGTCAACGAGGACGAGGCGCCCCCGCTCAACCGGACCAGCCGGCTGCAGGCCCCGCCGGCTCCGGCTCCGCGGCGCTCGGCCCCGCCCCGGCGCACGCTGTTCACGATCATCGCCGCCGTCCTGCTGGTGCTCGGCGTCGGCACGGGCGTCTGGTACATCAATTCCGGCCAGTTCACCAAGGTCCCGCCGCTGCTGGCGAAGACCGAGGCCGAGGCCAAGGACCGGCTCGCGGACGCCGGGCTCGAGGCCGGGCAGATCGAGCACGCCTACAGCGACACCGTGAAGCGCGGCACGGTCATCAGCACCGACCCGGCGCCGGGCGTCCGGATCCGGCACAACGACTCCGTCGCACTCACCATCTCCGACGGCCCGGAGACGGTGAAGGTGCCCGATCTGGCGGGGTACCGGCTGGACAAGGCACGCGACCTGCTGGAGGACAGCGGGCTGGAGCCGGGCATGGTGACCCGGGAGTTCAGCGACGACGTCACCAAGGGGTTCGTGATCGGCTCGGACCCGCAGACGGGCACTCAGACCCGCGCGGGCACGGCGATCGCGCTCACCGTCAGCAAGGGCAGCCCGGTGGACGTCCCGGACGTCACCGGCCGCGACCTGGACGACGCCCGGAGCGAGCTCCAGGAGGCCGGCCTCAAGGTGCGTATCGCGTCCCAGCGGGTCAACTCGGAGTACGACGCGGGCCAGGTCGCCCGGCAGTCGCCGCAGGCCGACGGCCGGGCCGCCGAGGGCGACACGGTGACGCTGACGCTGTCCAAGGGCCCGGAGATGGTCGAGGTTCCGGACGTGGTCGGTGACAGCGTCGACGAGGCCAGGCAGCAGCTGGAGGACGCCGGCTTCCAGGTCGACGAGGACCGCGGTCTGCTCGGGCTGTTCGGCGACGAGGTGAAGGGCCAGTCGGTGGAGGGCGGCGACACGGCTCCCAAGGGGTCGACGATCACCATCGAGATCGGCTGACGGGGCACACGCGGGGACATGACACCCTGAACGCGTGAAGAGTCAACACCCCTCCCGCAATCCCGTCGGCGGTCACGTCCCCGTCGCCGGCGGTCTGCACTCCGTAGGCCTGACGTACGCCCACGACCTCAAGGCCGAGACCGTGCAGGTCTTCGTCGCCAACCCGCGCGGCTGGGCCACGCCCGTCGGGAACCCGGCGCAGGACGAGGCGTTCCGGGAGGTGTGCGCGACGGAGTCGATACCGGCCTATGTGCATGCGCCGTACCTGATCAACTTCGGCTCGCACACCGAGGCCACCGTGGAGAGGTCGGTGGAGTCGCTGCGGCACTCACTGCGGCGTGGACGGGAGATCGGCGCACGGGGTGTGGTCGTGCACACCGGGAGCGCGACCGGTGGCCGGGACCGCTCGGTGGCCCTGAAGCAGGTACGGGAGTACCTGCTGCCGCTGCTGGACGAGCTCACCCATGACGACGATCCGTACCTGCTGCTGGAGTCCACGGCGGGACAGGGTGCCTCGCTGTGTTCGCGCACCTGGGACTTCGGGCCGTACTTCGAGGCCCTGGACGCCCATCCGAAGCTGGGGGTCTGTCTCGACACCTGCCATGTCTTCGCCGCCGGACACGACCTGACCGGCCCGAACGGCATGCACCAGACGCTGGACCTGCTGGTGGACACGGTCGGCGAGGGCCGGCTGAAACTGATCCATGCCAACGACTCCAAGGACGTGGTGGGCGCACACAAGGACCGGCACGAGAACATCGGCGCCGGACACATCGGCGAGGACCCGTTCCGGGCGCTGATGACCCACCCCGCCACCGAGGGCGTACCGCTGATCATCGAGACACCCGGCGGCAAGGAAGGGCACGCGGCGGACGTGGCCCGGCTGAAGGGGCTCAGGGACGACGGCTGACGCCGAATGTCACAACTCGGGGCCGTCCCCGGGCTCCTCCTGGTAGGAGTAGCGCTGTTCCTTCCAGGGGTCGCCGATGTTGTGGTAGCCGCGCTCCTCCCAGAAGCCACGGCGGTCGGCGGTCATGTACTCCACACCGCGGACCCACTTGGGGCCCTTCCAGGCGTACAGGTGCGGGACGATGAGCCGCAGCGGGAAGCCGTGCTCCGCGGTCAGCAGTTCGCCATCCTTGTGGGTGGCGAAAATCGTGCGCTCGGACGCGAAGTCCGACAGGCGCAGATTGGAGCTGAAGCCGTACTCCGCCCACACCATCACATGGGTGACATTCGGGGCGGGTGGGGCGATCTCCAGGATGGTCCGCGCGGGGATTCCACCCCACTCCGCGCCGAGCATGCTGAACTTCGTGACGCAGTGCAGATCGGCCACTACGGTGGTGTAGGGCAGGGCCGTGAACTCGTCGTGGTTCCAGCAGTGCTTCTCACCGTCGGCGGTGGCGCCGAAGACCCTGAACTCCCAGCGTTCGGGCCGGAACTTGGGCACCGGCCCATAGTGCGTGACCGGCCAGCCGCGCTGCACTCGCTGCCCCGGCGGAAGCTCGCACTGTGCTGCTTCTCCAGATTCGCGCCCCACCGGATGACCCATGGCTCCATCCTGACAGACCCGGCGCAGTGCACTTGACCAGGCCGGTCCAGAATCGGGCAACCCGCACTAAGTGTGTACTTACTTACTAAGTCACCACTTACTGGACGATCTTCGACACCCGGTGCAATCATGCGGCGGCAACCTCCCATTCCCCACGCGGAAGGAGCCGCTGCCATGCAGGGCGACCCCGAGGTCATCGAGTTTCTCAACGAGCAGCTCACCGGCGAGCTGACCGCGATCAACCAGTACTTCCTGCACGCGAAGATGCAGGAGAACCTCGGCTGGTACAAGCTCGCGAAGTACACCCGGAGCGAGTCGTTCGACGAGATGAAGCACGCCGAGATGCTCACCGACCGGATCCTGTTCCTGGAGGGACTGCCCAACTACCAGCGGCTGTTCCACGTACGGGTGGGGCAGACCGTCAAGGAGATGTTCGAGGCGGACCGGCAGGTCGAGGTGGAGGCGATGGACCGGCTCAAGCGCGGTATCGAGGTGATGCGCAACAAGGGCGACATCACGTCCGCGAACATCTTCGAGTCGATCCTCGCGGACGAGGAACACCACATCGACTATCTCGACACCCAGCTGGATCTGGTGGAGAAGCTCGGTGAGGCGCTGTACATCTCGCAGCTGGTCGAGCAGCCGGACAGCTGAGCGACCGCCCGAAGGCTACGCGGCCTCGTCCAGGCCTGCGACCTCGGACAGTACCGGCTTGCCCTGGTCGGCCAGCTCCCGGCGCGGGCACGCGCCCCTGCCGAGGAGCGCCTGGATCCGGCGTACGCACGAGCCGCAGTCGGTGCCCGCCTTGCAGGCCGACGCTATCTGGCGTGGGGTGCAGGCGCCGTTCTCCGCGTGCTGCTTGACCTGCTGCTCGGTGATGCCGAAGCAACTGCAGACGAACACGCGGTCCACCTCCCGCCGGGATCAAAGGGTCGTGCCGTAACCGATGGAGCACGGGCCCGCTTGATCGGTGAGGCAAACCTAACCTTACCCGTCACGGGGGTGCCGTAAAAGTGGGAGGGGGCGCGGATCGTATGTGATCCGCGCCCCACCACACCGTCCGTAACAGGTCGACAACAGGTCGGCCGCTACTGGTCCCGGTACATCTCCGCGACGAGGAACGCCAGGTCCAGCGACTGGCTGCGGTTCAGCCGCGGGTCGCAGGCCGTCTCGTAGCGCTGGTGCAGATCGTCGACGAAGATCTCGTCGCCGCCGCCCACGCACTCGGTGACGTCGTCGCCGGTCAGCTCCACGTGGATGCCGCCCGGGTGGGTGCCCAGCGCCTTGTGGACCTCGAAGAAGCCCTTGACCTCGTCGAGCACGTCGTCGAAGCGGCGGGTCTTGTGACCGGAGGCCGCCTCGAAGGTGTTGCCGTGCATCGGGTCGGTCACCCAGGCCACGGTCGCGCCGGACGCGGTGACCTTCTCGACCAGCTCGGGCAGCTTGTCGCGGACCTTGTCGGCGCCCATGCGGACGATGAAGGTCAGCCGGCCGGGCTCCCGCTCGGGGTCGAGGCGGTCGATGTACTGCAGTGCCTCCTCCGCCGTCGTCGTCGGGCCGAGCTTGACGCCGATCGGGTTGCGGATCTTCGACGCGAACTCGATGTGCGCGCCGTCCAGCTGGCGGGTGCGCTCACCGATCCACACCATGTGCCCGGAGACGTCGTACAGCTGCCCCGTACGTGAATCGACCCTGGTCAGCGCGGACTCGTAGTCGAGCAGCAGCGCCTCGTGCGAGGAGTAGAACTCGACGGTCTTGAACTCCTCCGGGTCGGCCCCGCAGGCGTGCATGAAGTTCAGCGCCTGGTCGATCTCGCGCGCCAGCTGCTCGTAGCGCTGCCCGGACGGGGACGACTTCACGAAGTCCTGGTTCCAGGCGTGCACCTGGCGCAGGTCGGCGTAGCCGCCGGTGGTGAAGGCGCGCACCAGGTTCAGCGTGGAGGCGGACGCGTGGTACATCCGCTTCAGCCGCTCGGGGTCCGGGACGCGGGCCGCCTCCGTGAAGTCGAAGCCGTTGACGGAGTCGCCGCGGTAGGACGGCAGCGTCACGCCGTCACGGGTCTCGGTCGGCTTGGAGCGCGGCTTGGAGTACTGGCCGGCGATCCGGCCCACCTTCACGACGGGCACGGACGCGGCGTACGTCAGCACCGCGCCCATCTGGAGCAGGGTCTTGAGCTTGTTGCGGATCTGGTCCGCGGACACCGCGTCGAAGGCCTCGGCGCAGTCGCCGCCCTGGAGGAGGAACGCCTCTCCCTTGGCGACGGCCGCCATCCGGGCGCGCAGCTGGTCGCACTCGCCCGCGAAGACGAGCGGCGGATACGACTCGAGGTCCGCGATCACTGCGCGCAGAGCCTCGGCGTCGGGGTACTCGGGCTGCTGCGCCGCGGGCAGGTTTCGCCAGGTGTTGCCAGCGCTCGCGCTGGTCTTAGCGTTCACGGTCACGACGTCAACATTACGGGGTGATGTCCGGCTTCCGGCCCGGTGCCCAGCAAATGAGACACCAGTTACGGTCTGCGGACATGGGGTAGGGTGCGACTCATGTTCGCGCACTCGCACCAGACCTGGTGGTGGACCGCTTCTCCGGCGGCCCGCTGACTGCGCGTACCCAAGACTTCGCGAAGGCCGCCCGAGGGGCGGCCTTCGGTGTTTTCCCGACCGGGCCGCTCCTCTCTCAGAGACCCTCAGAGAAGGAGCTCCCGTGAACCTGCTCGAACTGCTCGACGATCCCCGCCCCTTCGCCCTGCTCCGCCGCCGCGCTCCCGGCCACGACCACGACGTGGTGGAGCTGCTGCTCGGCCCGGTCAGGACGTACGACCGGCTCGCCGACCTCCCCGACGAGGGCCTGGCCCTGGTGCCCTTCCGTCAGATCCGCGAGCGTGGCTTCGACGTCCGCGACGACGGCACGCCGCTGGTGGCGCTGACGCCGGAGGAGACGTACGAGATCCCGCTCGCCGAGGCCCTGACCCGGCTCCCCGCGCACGAGGTGCGGGTCGAGGGCGGCGGGTTCGACGTCGGCGACGAGGAGTACGCGGAGATCGTCGGGCGGGTGCTGCGGGAGGAGATCGGGCGGGGGGAAGGCGCGAACTTCGTGATCCGGCGGACGTACGGGGGCCGGATCCCGGGGTTCGGCAGGGCCGATGCCCTCGCTCTCTTCCGGCGGCTCCTCGAGGGCGAGCGGGGCGCGTACTGGACGTTCGTCGTGCACACCGGGGACCGGACGCTGGTCGGCGCCAGCCCCGAGGTGCACGTACGGATGTCCGGCGGCACGGTCGTGATGAACCCGATCAGCGGGACGTACCGCTATCCCGCCGAAGGGCCGACGCCCGAGCACCTGCTCGGCTTCCTCGCCGACGGCAAGGAGACCGAGGAGCTGTCGATGGTCGTCGACGAGGAGCTGAAGATGATGTGCACCGTCGGCGACATGGGCGGGGTCGTCGTCGGGCCGCGGCTGAAGGAGATGGCGCACCTCGCGCACACCGAGTACGAGCTGCGCGGGCGGTCGTCGCTGGATGTGCGGGAGGTGCTGAAGGAGACCATGTTCGCGGCGACCGTGACCGGCTCACCCGTGCAGAACGCCTGCCGGGTCATCGAGCGGCACGAGACCGGCGGGCGGGGTTACTACGCCGGTGCGCTGGCGCTGACCGGGCGAGACGCCGGGGGTGCCCAGACCCTCGACTCCCCCATCCTCATCCGCACCGCCGACATCGACACGGACGGGCGGCTGCGGGTGCCGGTCGGCGCGACGCTGGTACGGGGCTCGGACCCGGCGGGCGAGGTCGCGGAGACGCACGCGAAGGCGGCGGGCGTGCTGGCGGCTCTGGGGGTACGGCCGTCCAGGCCGCGCGAGGAGCGGGCGCGGCCCCGGCTGGCCGACGACCCTCGGGTGCGGGCGGCGCTGGACGGGCGGCGGGCCGCGCTCGCGCCCTTCTGGCTGCGGATGCAGAAGAGGTCGGACGCCCTGGCGGGCCACGCGCTGGTCGTCGACGGCGAGGACACCTTCACGGCGATGCTCGCGCATGTGCTGCGGTCGTCGGGGCTCACGGTCACCGTGCGGAGGTACGACGAGCCGGGGCTGCGGGATGCCGTGCTCGCGCACGAGGGGCCGCTCGTGCTCGGCCCCGGGCCCGGTGACCCGTCCGACCTGGCCGATCCCAAGATGCGGTTCCTCCGGGATCTCACCGCCGAGGTGTTGCGGGGGCAGCGGCACGGTGTGCTCGGCGTGTGCCTGGGGCACGAGCTGATCGCGGCCGAGCTGGGCCTGGAGATCGTACGGAAGGACGTGCCGTACCAGGGGGCGCAGACGACGATCGACCTGTTCGGGCGGGCCGAGACCGTCGGCTTCTACAACAGCTTCGTGGCGCGCTGCGACGACGAGGCGGCCGGGGAGCTGGCCGCGCACGGCGTCGAGCTCAGCCGGAGCGCGACCGGCGAGGTGCACGCGCTGCGCGGGCCCTCCTTCGCCGGGGTGCAGTTCCACCCGGAGTCGGTGCTGACGCTGAACGGCGCCGCGGTCGTGGCGGAGCTGGTCGGTCAGCTGCGCGGCACCAGCACGTTCTCGGAGCGGCGGCCCGCCGTGTAGTCGAGGACGTTGCGCACCGTCGTCTCGACGATCTGGCCGACCGCCTCCTGCGTGTAGTACGCCTGGTGGGAGGTGACCAGGACGTTCGGGAAGGTGACGAGGCGGGCCAGGGTGTCGTCCTCGATGGCCTCCAGGGACTTGTCGAGGAAGAACAGGCCCGCCTCCGCCTCGTACACGTCGAGGCCGACCCCCGTGAAGCGGCCTGCGCGCAGTTCACGTACGAGGGCGGCGGTGTCGATGAGGCCGCCGCGGCTGGAGTTCACCAGGATCACGTCGTTCTTCATCGTCTTCAGGGCGTCCGCGTCGATGAGGTGCTGGGTCTCCGGCATGAGGGGGACGTGCAGGGTGACCAGGTCGGACTCGGCGAGCAGTTGTTCCTTGGCTACGTACCGCATGCCGAGCTGCATGCACGTGGGGTTCTCGGCGATGTCCCAGCCGAGCAGCCGCATGCCGAAGCCGTGCGCGATCCGGGCGAACGCCTCGCCGATCTTGCCGGTGCCGAGGACGCCCGCGGTGCGGCCGTGCATGTCGCGGCCCATCAGGCCGTCGAGACGGAAGTCGAAGTCGCGGGTGCGGGTGGAGGCGCGGACGATACGGCGGTTGACCGCCATGGCGAGGGTCCAGGCGAACTCGGCGACCGCGTACGGGGAGTAGTACGAGACACGGGCGACCGTCATGCCGAGGCGTTCGGCGACGGTGAGGTCGATGTTGTTGAAGCCGGTGGAACGCTGGGCGATCATGCGGGTTCCGGCGGCGGCGAGGGCCTCCAGGATGCGCGGGCCGAGATCGGCGTTGACGCTGGTGGAGATCACCTCGTGGCCGGCCGCGATGGGGACGGTGTCCTCGTTGAGGAAGACGTCCAGGCAGCGGACCTCGTGATGGGCCTGGAAGGCCTGCTCGATCAGGGGCTTCTCGTCGGCCTGTACGCCGAAGGCCAGGATCTCCACGGGTGCCCTCCGGGGGGGTCACCGGAATTGTTGCCGTACGAGGCGAATATACGGGGCTGTGGGTGGGCGTGCTCGGACGACCCTGCGTCCGGGCCGTGCCGTCGCGCACGGCGGGCCGGACGGTGGCGAATGTGCCGGCGTTGCGCTCCAGCAGCACGCGCAGCCCCGGTTCGTTCCACCATCCGGCCATAGCGCCTCCCCCACCGTTCCCGTTCCTTCCAGCGCGGCCTGGGAGTTGACGAGCTGTCAGCCGGAGAACGCCCCGCAAGTCAGCCGAAGAACACCCCGACCTCCTCGTACAGCTTCAGGTCGACCGTCTTCAGCCGGGCCGTGGCCTCGGCGATCGGGACGCGGACGATGTCCGTGCCGCGCAGGGCGACCATCGTGCCGAAGTCGCCGTCGCGGACGCAGTCGATGGCGTGCAGTCCGAAGCGGGTGGCGAGCCAGCGGTCGAAGGCGCTGGGGGTGCCGCCGCGCTGGACGTGCCCGAGGACCGTGGTGCGGGCCTCCTTGCCGGTGCGTTTCTCGATCTCCTTGGCCAGCCACTCGCCGACGCCGGACAGCCGCACATGCCCGAAGGAGTCGAGGGACTCGTCCTTGAGCACCATGTCGCCGTCCTTCGGCACGGCCCCTTCCGCGACGACCACGATGGGCGCGTACGACGCCTTGAAGCGGGAGGTCACCCAGGCGCACACCTGGTCGACGTCGAAGCGCTGTTCGGGGATGAGGATGACGTTGGCGCCGCCGGCCAGTCCCGAGTGGATCGCTATCCAGCCGGTGTGACGGCCCATCACCTCGACGACCAGGACGCGCATATGGGACTCGGCGGTGGTGTGCAGCCGGTCGATGGCCTCGGTCGCGATGCCGACCGCCGTGTCGAAGCCGAAGGTGTAGTCCGTGGCGGACAGGTCGTTGTCTATCGTCTTCGGGACCCCGACGCAGGGCACGCCGTACTCGTCGGACAGCCGCGCGGCGACGCCCAGGGTGTCCTCGCCGCCGATCGTGATGAGCGCGTCGACCTCCTGCTTGGCGAGGTTCTCCTTGATCCGGGCGATACCGCCCTCGTGCTGGAACGGATTGGTGCGCGAGGAGCCGAGGATGGTGCCGCCGCGGGGCAGGATGCCGCGCACGGCCGGGATGCCGAGGCGAATGAGGTCACCGTCGAGCGGACCGCGCCAGCCGTCCCGGAAGCCTACGAAGTCATAGCCGTACTCCTGCACGCCCTTGCGGACGATGGCCCGGATGACGGCGTTGAGCCCGGGGCAGTCGCCGCCTCCGGTCAGTACTCCGACCCGCATGGAATTGTCCCTTCGCCGCGGTGGTCGTATGCCCTGCGAGCACGCTAATGGTGATGCAGGTCACTACGGCATGGTCCGTGCGGGCAATTCCTGGGAATGGCCCAGCGGTTGGGGCCACGTGGCTCACTCCTCGGAGCCCAGGCGGCTCACTCCTCGTCGAGTCCGCGCTCTATCGCGTACCGCACCAGCTCCACCCGGTTGTGCAACTGGAGCTTGCCGAGGGTGTTCTGGACGTGGTTCTGCACCGTGCGGTGGGAGATCACCAGTCGTTCCGCGATCTGCTTGTAGCTCAGGCCCTTGGCGACCAGCCGCAGCACCTCGGTCTCGCGTTCGGTCAGCCGCGGCGCCCTGGGCTCGTCGGTGTCCGGTCCCGCGCCGGGTGCCGGGTCGGAGGCGAGGCGGCGGTACTCGCCGAGGACCAGGCCGGCGAGGCCCGGTGTGAAGACCGGGTCGCCGACCGCCGTGCGGCGCACCGCGTCCAGCAGTTCCTCGGTGGAGGCCGACTTCAGCAGATAGCCGGTGGCACCGGACTTCACGGCCTCCAGTACGTCGGCGTGCTCGCCGCTCGCGGACAGGACCAGGACCCGCAGGGCGGGGTTGTGGGCCACCAGCTCCTTGCAGACCTGGACGCCGGGCTTGGCGGGCAGATTGAGGTCGAGGACGAGAACATCGGGCGCGGCGGCCTTGGCGCGCCGGACCGCCTGTTCGCCGTCGCCCGCGGTGGCGACCACCTCGAAGCCGGACTCGGTCAGGTCGCGGGCGACGGCATCGCGCCACATGGGGTGGTCGTCGACCACCATCACCTTGATCGTGCCCTGCTGTTCACTCATCGCCGCCCCCGCGCCATCGTCGTGTCCTTCGGTACCTTCAGCTCGACTTCCGTGCCCTGCCCAGGGGTTGAGACCAGTTCGGCCGTGCCGCCCAGGTCGCGCAGCCGGCCGCGGATCGACAGGGCCACCCCGAGCCGCCCCTCACCCTCGGCCTGGGCGAGCCGGCCCTCGGGGATGCCCGGTCCGTCGTCGCGTACGGTCACGATCACCGAGTCGGGTTCGTCCTCGACGAGGATCCAGGCCCGGGCGCCCTCCCCGGCGTGCTTGCGGACGTTGTCCAGGGCGGCCGCGACGGCCGCGGCCAGCTCCCGCGCGGCGTTCGGCGGCAGCAGCACGGGAGCGCCGGGCTCGGCGAGGCTGGTCCGGGCGCCGGCGTACGGGACGAGCAGCGCGCGCACATCGACCGGGCCGTCGTCCTCCGGCTCCTCGACGGTGCGTACGACCGCCCCCTCGGCGGCGTCCTCCGACACCCGGGGGACGGGCACCAGCCCGCCGGAGACCAGGGTGCGCAGCGCCACCTCCTGTTCGCCGGCCAGCCGGCCCAGCTCGGCCGCCTCACCGCCGATCACCGCTCCGCGCCGCTGCACCATCGCCAGCACCTGGAGGACGCTGTCATGGATGTCCCGGGCGAGCCGTTCCCGCTCCCGGGTCGCGGCCTCGATCTCCAGGGCACGGGCGAGGGTGCGCTCGGAGGCGCGGGCGACCTCGACGACGTAGCCGATGGCGATGGAGGCGATCCAGACGAGCAGCACCATGTGGACGGTGTCGCGGGTCGGTACGCCGGACCGGTGGACCAGGTTGGCGGCGGCGACCAGCGTGGAGGCGAAGGCCGCCCAGCGCCAGCCCCCCTTGATCGCGAACGCCAGCACGGCACCCGCGGTCCAGATCGACGGCAGGGTCGGCGCACTGGCGTCGATCCGCTCGGGGGTCTCGGCGACCCGGGTGAGCAGGATGCCGGTCAGGGCGATGGCGAGGTCGACGGTGAGGAAGGGCTTGGTGCAGCTCGCGGCGTTCGCGACCCTGGGCAGGGTGGCCAGGGTCCAGACGGCCAGTACCGCGAAGTAGGCGATGGCCACCCGAGGGCGGGCGACCTCGTCGTACGCGCTGATGAAGAGCCCGATCGCGTACACCATCGTCAGGACGCGATAGCCCATGAGCGCACGCCACAGCGGCTGCTCGACCGACATCCTCATGACGCGCTCGCGCCTGGCCATGTTCCCCCCACCCCGGCTCGGCCCGTTCCTGCTGGAAGGCCTGTTCCTACTGGTCGGCCTGGTCCTTTTCCTTCTGCGCCTGTTCCTTCTCGGCCTGCGCGAGCGCGGCCTTGGCCGCCTTGGCCGCTTCCTTCTCCGCCTTGGCCGCCTCCGCGATCTGCCGCTTGGCGGCGGTCGCGTACATGTCGACGTACTCCTGGCCGGAGAGCTTCATGATTTCGTACATGACCTCGTCGGTCACCGCGCGGAGCACGAATCGGTCGTGCTCCATGCCCTGGTAGCGGCGGAAGTCCAGCGGCTTGCCGATGCGGATGCCCGGCCGCATCAGCTTCGGCATGACCTTCCCGGGCGGCTGGATCTTCTCCGTGTCGATCATCGCGACCGGGATGACGGGCGCGCCGGTGGCCAGCGCCACGCGCGCGAGGCCGCCGGGCTTGCCGCGGTAGAGGCGACCGTCCGGCGAGCGGGTGCCCTCCGGATAGATACCGAACAGCTCTCCGCGCTCGATGACCTCGATCCCGCTCCTGATCGCCGCCTCGCCCGCGCCGCGGGCGCCGGAGCGGTCCACCGGCAGCTGGCCGACGCCCTTGAAGAACGCGGCGGTCAGCCGGCCCTTGATGCCGGGGGTGGTGAAGTACTCGGCCTTCGCGATGAAGGTGACCTTGCGGTCGAGGACCGCGGGCAGGAAGAACGAGTCGGAGAAGGAGAGGTGATTGCTAGCCAGGATCGCGGGGCCCTCGGCGGGTACGTTCTCCAGGCCCTCCACCCAGGGCCGGAAGACGAGCTTCAGCGGACCCCCGACGGAAACCTTCATCGCGCCGTACAACAACCGAGTGCCTCCTGTGTCTGTAAATCAGACCTTAACCCGGCGGCCGGGCGAAGAGCCCGACGGCCCTGGTCGGTGTCAGTGCGGTCGCGTACGGTGATGCACACCTGGACTCGTTCTCGCCCCTCTCATGAACAGGAGACCGAAGGTGCCGGTCCTTCCTGGAGCCGAGCCGTACCGCCATGACGGCGGGGAGGTCGGCGTCCTGCTCTGCCACGGCTTCACCGGTTCACCCCAGTCACTGCGCCCCTGGGCGGAGTATCTCGCCGGGCACGGTCTGACCGTCGCCCTGCCGCTGCTTCCCGGGCACGGCACACGCTGGGAGGACATGCAGCTCACGGGCTGGCAGGACTGGTACGCCGAGGTGGACCGCGAGCTGTGGGCCCTGCGCGAGCGCTGCGCGCAGGTGTTCGTGTTCGGCCTGTCCATGGGCGGCGCCCTGGCCCTGCGGCTCGCCGCCAGGCACGGGGACGCCGTCAGCGGCGTCGTGATCGTCAACCCGGGGAACAAGGTGCACGGCCTGTCGGCGTACGCCCTGCCGGTGGCCCGGCATCTCGTCCGGACGACGAAGGGCATCACCAGCGACATAGCCAAGCCGGGCGCGGAGGAGATCGGCTACGACCGGGTGCCACTGCACGCGGCGCACTCCCTGCGGATCTTCTTCCGCCTGGTCGACGGTGAGTTGCCGCAGGTCACCCAGCCGCTGCTGGTCCTGCACAGCCCACAGGACCATGTGGTGCCGCCGGCCGACTCGGCGCGCATCCTCAGCCGGGTCTCGTCGACGGACGTCACGGAGCTGCTGCTGGAACAGAGCTACCACGTGGCGACGTTGGACCACGATGCGGACCGGATCTTCGAGGAGAGCCTCGCGTTCATCGGCCGGCTCGCACCCAGTGTCGGCAAGGAAGGGACGGCGGCAGGTGGCTGAGCACGACTCCGACCGCGAGGACCGCGAGGAGCGCGACGAGCGGCAGGAGCGGGAGCATCGCGAGTCCGGCGAGCAGAACGTGCCGTTCGACGAGGAGGCCGCCTGGGCGGCGATCGTCGCCGGCTACGGGGAGGAGCCGCCGGACCCGCCGGGCGCCAAGCCGTTCAAGTCGGTCGAGGACCTGGCGCTGCTGGAGCCGGAGACCAACGACAGCACGGGCAGCAAGGGCAGCACGGGCGATACGGCCCAGAATGAGCCGGAGCCCAAGCAGGAGACGCCCAAGCCGCTCGGCAGCTCCGTCAGCTTCGCCCCCGGCGTGAGCGGCGGCCCGCGCGACTACAGCCTGCAGGAGCCGTCCGACGACGACCTCGGTGAGGACGACGAGGGCCACTTCGTGCCGCCGGAGCCGCCGCCGCTGCCCTCCGCCGACGCCACCGCCAAGTTCGCGTGGCTGGGTGTGATCGGCGGCCCCGTGCTGCTTCTGCTGGCGGTGCTGCTCGGCTGGGACATGACGTGGTGGCTGACCACACTCAGCATCGGCGGCTTCCTGGGCGGCTTCGCGACGCTGGTGATGCGGATGCGGACGGACGACGAGGACGACGACGATCCGGGTCGGGGCGCGGTGGTCTGACCCGCTTACGCCGGTGGAATTCTGAGGGCGGCCAGGACCGGAAGGTGATCCGTGGCCGCCCTCAGGTCCCGCTCCGTCACACCCGGGTGTCCCCACGGAACACCACAGCCCAGGACCTCGATGCCCTCGGTCGCGAAGATCGCGTCGATGCGCTGATGGGGGTCGGTCGGTGTCGAGGTGTACTCGCTGCCCCAGGGGGCGACGGCCCAGCAGTCCTGGAGGCTGTCGGCCAGGCGTCGGAAGGTGGGTCCGCCGGGGCGTTCGTTGAGGTCACCGCCGGCGATGGCGTGCTCGACACCCAGCCCGGCGAGCCGGTCCAGGAGCATGCCGCCCTGCGCGTACCGCTCGTCCTTCTGCAGCGAGAGATGGCAGCTCAGGACGCCGAGGCGGGCGCCGCCGAAGCGGACCACCGCGGTCGCGAAACCGCGCCGGTGCAGGCCGGGGGTGAGCGGCAGCAGGACGTCCTCGGTGCGCTCCACCGTGGCGCGCAGGGAGCACAGCAGGGCGGGCCCCGCCGCGGGGGCGCCGCCCGAGAGGATCACCTGTCCCGACGCGGCCGCGAGCCGGGCCAGCTTCTTGCGCCAGCGGAAGAACCGCGGGGCCTCCTGGACGAGGACGAGGTCGGGCTCGCAGGCGCTGATCACCCGGGCGAGCGCGTCGGTGTCGTCGCGCATGGAGCGGATGTTGTAGCCGAGCACCCGGATCACGGCCGAACCGTCGGCTCCGGTACCGGAGTTGGGCAGCGGACTCGTCGTCATGGCGATCAAGATACGACGGAGCCCGCCGTCCCCGGGCGGGGCTCGGCGGGCACGGTCGTACCGGACTGCGGCGTCACATGATCGGGTCGGGCTCGCGGGCCAGGTCCGCGGCGCCGACCAGGCCGGCCTTGTTGCCGAGCTGTGCGGCGATCACATCGGCGACCGGGCGCCAGTTGCCGCCGACCAGCCAGCGCTTGTACGACTTGCGGATGGGGTCGAGGACCAGCTCGCCCTCCTCCGACAGGCCGCCGCCGACGATGAAGGCGGACGGGTCGAAGAGGGAGGCCAGGTCGGCGAGGCCCGCGCCGGCCCAGCGGGCGAGCTCGCGGTAGGAGTCGACGGCGACCGGGTCGCCCTGGCGGGCGGCCATGGAGATGTGCTTGCCCTCGATGCCCTCGGGGGTGCCGTCACCGAGGGAGAGCAGCACCTCGGCGTTCTCGGGGGTGGCGTTGGCGCGCTGCTTGGCGTACCGGACGAGCGCGCGCCCGGAGGCGTACTGCTCCCAGCAGCCCTGCGAGCCGCAGCCGCACAGCAGGCCGTCCGGCACCATCCGGATGTGGCCGAACTCGGCGGCCACGCCGTAGTGCCCGCGGCGCAGCTTGTTGCCGATGATGATGCCGCCGCCGAGGCCGGTGCCGAGCGTGATGCAGATGACGTTGCGGTGGCCCTTGCCCGCGCCGAACTTGTACTCGCCCCACGCGGCGGCGTTGGCGTCGTTCTCCACGACGACGGGGAGGCCGGTACGGGCCTCGACCTTCTCCTTCAGCGGCTCGTTGCGCCAGTCGATGTTGGGCGCGAAGTAGACCGTCGAGCGCTGCCGGTTGACGTATCCGGCGGCACCGATGCCCACGCCGACGATCTCGTGCCCCGCGCGCGCACCCTCCACTGCCGAGGCGATGGCGTCCACGATGGCCTCGGGGGTGGTGGGCGTCGGCACCTTGAAGGTCGAGAGGATGTTGCCTTCCTCGTCGACCACGCCGGCCGCGATCTTCGTGCCGCCGATGTCGACGCCGATGGTGAGTCCCATGAATCCCTCAGTTTCGGTCGAGCCCCGCTATGGCCAACCGTACCCGAGGCCCTGTGGTCGGGTGCCTGCCGTCCGCCCGGAGGGCGGGGCCGGTGACGACCGGGTCAGTGGCCGTCAGTCCAAGTCGATGCGTTGGCCGGGGCCGGTGCCCTCGCCCCGGTCGTCGCGGTCGTCGGGCTCGTCCAGCTCGTCCATGCGGCCGGTCCAGCGGCGCTCCTGTGTCTCGACCGCGGAGCGGTAGGCGGCGAGCAGCTCGTTACCGGCCGCTGCCAGGTGCTCGAAGACATCCGGGTTGCGTTCGATGACGGGCTCGACGGCGGCCTTCGCCTGCTGGACGACCTGCTGCAGCATCTGCTGGGCGGCGGGCCCGGCGACCGCCCCGAGCAGCGGGGACTGCAGGCCGGACAGCTTGTCCGCGACGGTGTCGACGAGCCGGCGCAGCTCCTCGGCGGCCGAGCCCGCGGGCGGGCCGTGCTGGGCACGGATGCGGGCCTTCTCCGCTGCGAGGTCCTCGGCACACGCGGTCGCCCAGGCGTCGTCGTCGGTGACCGACGGCACCTCGTCGGCCGCCTGCTCCTGAGCGGCGTCGGACGGGGGGCGCTCTTCGCTCATGGCGGACTCCTGACTACGGCTTGTCCCTACGACGTTACCCGAACGGCGGTAGCCGCTTCACCGTGCCGCGGGCCACAGTCCGGGGTCCGGTGCGAAGCGGATGCGGAGCTCGTCGTCGCGCAGGGCCGCGCCGTCGACGGTGCAGCGGCGCAGGGCGGACGGCAGGGGGAGGACGCGGCGGAACTGTCCGGCGGTGACGACGAGTTCGTCGCCGCGCCGGACGAGGTCGAGGTCCTCGCGTACGGCTCCGGGCAGCGGGATGTGCCAGACGAGCACGCCGTCCGGGACGAGCCGGTCGACGACGGGCCGGTCGACCCTGGCGTCGGCCGGCCCGGCCTCCGGCACGGCGAGCGCCAGCAGGTCCTCGGGGCCGCGCGGGTCGCGGCCCAGGTGGGCGACGGTGCGGACGTCGTACGAGGTCTGCCACTCGTCGATGACCTTGCGCTGCTGGGCGAGCGGACCGGCGAGCCAGCCGTCCCCGCCCTCTTCCGGGAACACCCGGTTGGCGATCAGCCGGTCCGGGCGCAGGCCGCGCAGGGCGAGGCCGAGGGCGGCGGTGTGGACGGCGTCGGCGCCGGCCGGGGAGGGTTCGGCGACCAGCCGTACGGTCGTGTCCCGGTCCGCGAGGACCGCCTCCACGGCGGCGAGTTCGACGTCCCAGCGGGCGGCCGTCTCGTACAGCCACTCCGCGGGCATGGGGACGCCGGCGAGCCGGCCGAGGACGGGGCGCAGGGCGCGGGCCGCCTGGCGTTCGGGCGGGAGCAGACGGCGCAGATAGCGGCGGAGCTCCTCCGGGAGGGCGAGCAGGTCGAGGGCGTGCGGGAGGGGCGGCAGGTCCACCACGAGGAGGTCGTGGCGCTCGGCGAGGGCGGCGTCGCGCAGGGCGCGGAGTACGGCGATCTGCTCGGCGCCGGGCAGGGGGGTGAGCTCCTCCGGGTCGAGGCGGGAGGCGCCGAGGAGGTCGAGGGCGGCGGAGGCGCGGTCCTGGAGGGCGGTGAGGTCGTCCCGGAAGCCGGCGGCCGGGTCGGGGCGCCAGGCGGCGAGGTGCGGGGCGATCTCGACCGGGGCCGGGCCGGTCGCCGCGCCCAGGGCCGCGCCGAGGGTGTCGGTGCGGTCGGTGCCCAGGAGGAGGGTGCGGGTGCCCTGGCGGGTGGCGGCGAGCGCGGTGGCTGCGGCGACGGTGGTACGGCCGGTGCCGCCTGGGCCGGTGATCAGGATGGTGCGCATGGGGCTGAACCGTAACGGACGTTTGGGTTCAGCCGCGTTGCACCGTTGCCCGGCGTGGTTGCTCGGAGGTGGGTCGCGCTGCCCGGCGCTGACGGGGTGCCGCCCGCGCCCACCCGTGCCGCCCCAGGCGGCACGAATGCCCGCGGCTCAACGAAAAGCTACTCCCCCGACTCCACGCGCTTCTTCAGGCCCGCCAGTGCGCGGTCGATGATGACCTTCTCGGCCTTGCGCTTGATCATGCCCAGCATGGGGATCTTGACGTCGACGGTGAGCTGGTAGGTCACCTCGGTGGCGCCCGTGCCCGCCGGCTTCAGGAGGTACGAGCCGTCCAGCGACCGCAGCATCTGGGACTTCACCAGCGTCCAGGAGACCTCGTGGTCGCCGGTCCAGGTGTACGCCAGCACCTGGTCGTCCTTGATCGCGCCGGCGTCCATGACGAGGCGGACCTGCTCGGCGCGTCCCTGGGCGTCGGTCTCGAGGACCGCGGCCTCCTTCACCTCACCGGTCCAGTCCGGGTAGCGGGCGAAGTCGGCGATCACCGCCATGACGTCGGCCGGGGACGCCTCGATCTCGATGCTCGAGCTGGTGTGTTCCGCCATCGCCGTGGCTCCTCCAGATGCGGTCCGGCAAGAGGTGGTCGTGCGCACGTGTGTGCAGCGTGAAGGCTACCGCGCGCCGACCGGCCCGACGTCACCCCTACCTGGGCATACCGGAGGCGGACTCACCATTCCAGCGCCCACGGCCGCCCCGTCCCGGCGAAGTGCCCCACGTTCACGCACTCGGTCGCCCCGATCCGCATCCGCCGGACGAGCGGCTGGTGCACATGGCCGAAGAGTGAATAGCGGGGCCGGGTGCGGCGGATGGCGTCGAGCAACGCCCGGCTGCCCCGCTCGAAGCGCCGCGCCACCGTGTCGTAGACCAGCTCCGGCACCTCCGGCGGGATGTGCGTGCACAGCACGTCGACCTCGCCCAGCGCCTCGATCTTCGCCGCGTACTCCTCGTCGCTGATCTCGTACGGCGTCCGCATCGGTGTGCGCAGCCCGCCGCCGACGAAGCCGAAGACCCAGCCCCCGATCTCCACCCGCTCCCCGTCGAGCACGGTCGTACCGGGACCGGCGTACTCCCGCCACAGTGGCGGCATGTCGACATTGCCGTAGGTGGCGTACGTCGGCGTGGGGAACGCGGCGAACAGTTCGGCGTACTGCTTGCGCACCGCCTGTTCGATCACCGCCGCCCGGTCCTCCCCGACCCCGGCCCACAGCCGGGCACCGAACGCGCGTGCCTCCTCGTAGCGGCGGGCGGTGCG
Source organism: Streptomyces sp. NPDC059866 (assembly GCF_042731325.1). Classification (NCBI taxonomy): domain Bacteria; kingdom Bacillati; phylum Actinomycetota; class Actinomycetes; order Kitasatosporales; family Streptomycetaceae; genus Streptomyces; species Streptomyces sp. NPDC059866. Next base: position 425,031 of record NZ_JBHWJT010000001.1, read on the forward strand.
CAGGGCGACGATGCGGTCCGCGTTCTCGACGCCGAACAGGTCGGGGAAGATGCCGCGCGAGTGGTCGGCGTAGTCGAGGAAGAGGACCAGGTCCCCGAGGCAGACGAGCGCGTCCGCACCGTCCCCGGCCCGTGCCAGGTCACGCGCATTGCCGTGCACATCGCTGACCACGTGGATGCGCGTCCTGCGATTACCGGCTGGTGTGGGTGCCATGGCGATCAAGGGTAGGCGTGTGGGACATACGTGAACAGTGGCGGCCGGACCTGCGATTACTCGCCAGTGGGGAAAACCGTGGACTACTGTGCGTGCAGGAACACCAATCAGTGTGACGCAGCGAACATCTCGCCGGGCCCCCCTGTCGTAGACGCCATACCGGCGGGTAACGTCCGGGCAGTCCAGTCGTGCTCAGGTTTTCAACAAGTGGGCCCCTACGACTCATGATGGATTCCTGAGCACCTGCCCGAGCCTTGGACCGGACCGTCGCATCACACAACGTCGTGGCGCCGGCGCCCTAGAGGAGCAGCAGTCTTGCGCGAGTTCAGCCTTCCGGCTTTGTACGAGGTCCCCTCGGACGGCAACCTGACCGACATCGTCCGCAGAAACGCCGCGCAGCATCCCGACGTCGCCGTGATCGCCCGCAAGGTCGGTGGCAACTGGCAGGACGTGACGGCCACCGCCTTCCTCGCCGAGGTACGAGCTGCCGCCAAGGGGCTCGTCGCCGCCGGCGTCCAGCCGGGCGACCGGGTCGGCCTGATGTCCCGGACGCGTTACGAGTGGACGCTCCTCGACTTCGCGATCTGGAGCGCGGGCGCGGTCACCGTGCCGGTGTACGAGACCAGTTCGCCGGAGCAGGTGGCCTGGATCCTCGGCGACTCGGGGGCGACGGCCTGCATCGTGGAGCTGGACGGGCACGCGGCCGCCGTCGAGTCGGTGCGCGACCGGCTGCCCGCCCTGAAGCACGTCTGGCAGATCGAGCGCGGCGGTGTCGAGGAGCTGGGCCGCCTGGGCAAGGACCTGAGCGACGACACGGTCGAGGAGCGCAGCTCGCTGGCGAAGGCCGACGACCCGGCGACGATCGTCTACACCTCCGGCACCACCGGCCGCCCCAAGGGCTGTGTGCTCACCCACCGCAGCTTCTTCGCCGAGTGCGGCAACATCGTCGAGCGGCTGCGCCCGCTGTTCCGTACCGGCGAGTGCAGCGTGCTGCTGTTCCTGCCGCTGGCGCATGTCTTCGGCCGGCTGGTCCAGGTCGCGCCGATGATGGCGCCGATCAAGCTGGGCGGCGTCCCGGACATCAAGAACCTCACGGACGAACTGGCCGCGTTCCGGCCGACGCTGATCCTGGGCGTGCCGCGCGTCTTCGAGAAGGTCTACAACTCGGCCCGTGCCAAGGCGCAGGCGGACGGCAAGGGCAAGATCTTCGACAAGGCGGCGGACACGGCGATCGCGTACAGCAAGGCGCTGGACACCCCGTCCGGCCCGTCGCTCGGTCTGAAGATCAAGTACAAGGCCTTCGACAAGCTCGTCTACAGCAAGCTGCGCGCGGTGCTCGGCGGTCGCGGTGAGTACGCCATCTCCGGCGGCGCCCCGCTGGGCGAGCGGCTCGGGCACTTCTTCCGCGGCATCGGCTTCACGGTCCTGGAGGGCTACGGCCTGACCGAGTCCTGTGCCGCCACCGCCTTCAACCCCTGGGACCGGCAGAAGATCGGCACGGTCGGTCAGCCGCTGCCGGGTTCGGTGGTGCGGATCGCGGACGACGGGGAGGTGCTGCTGCACGGTGAGCACCTGTTCAGGGAGTACTGGAACAACCCGGGCGCGACCGAGGAGGCCCTGGCCGACGGCTGGTTCCACACCGGCGACATCGGCACCCTCGACGAGGACGGCTACCTCAGGATCACCGGCCGCAAGAAGGAGATCATCGTCACCGCCGGCGGCAAGAACGTCGCCCCGGCCGTGATCGAGGACCGGATCCGCGCGCACGCCCTCGTGGCGGAGTGCATGGTGGTCGGCGACGCGCGGCCGTTCGTGGGCGCGCTGATCACCATCGACGAGGAGTTCCTGGGCCGTTGGGCGGCCGAGCACCGCAAGCCGGCCGGCTCCACCGCGGCCTCGCTGAAGGACGACCCCGACCTGCTGGCCGCGATCCAGACCGCGGTCGACGACGGCAACGCCGCGGTGTCGAAGGCGGAGTCGGTACGCAAGTTCCGCATTCTCCCCTCGCAGTTCACCGAGGAGTCGGGCTACCTCACGCCGTCGCTGAAGCTGAAGCGGAACGTGGTGGCGAAGGACTTCGCGTCCGAGATCGAGGCCATCTACCAGAAGTAGGCACGGCATGTGACGCAGCGTCATGGCGCGGGCCCCGGCGACGGGACCCGCGCCATCGCTGCTACAACAGCTCCTTCAGCCGCTCCGCGAGCAGATCCCAGCGCCACTTCTCCTCGACCCAGCTCCGGCCCCGCTCCCCCATCCGGCGGCGCAGTTCGGAGTCCCCGAGGAGGGTGACGATCCGGTCGGCGGCGTCCTCGGCGGAGCCGCCCCGTACGACCCAGCCGGTCTCCCCGTCGAGCACCGCGTCGGGCGCGCCGCCGGAGTCCCCGGCGACGACGGGCAGGCCGGTCGCGGACGCCTCCAGGTAGACGATGCCGAGGCCCTCGACGTCGAGCCCGCCGCGCCGGGTGCGGCACGGCATGGCGAAGACGTCGCCGGCGCCGTAGTGGGCGGGCAGCTCCGACCAGGGCACCTCGCCGGTGAAGACGACCGACTCCTCGACCCGGGTCTCCCGCGCGAGTTTGCGCAGCTCCTTCTCGTACGGCCCGCCGCCGACGATCAGCAGGACCGCGTCGGGCTCCTTGGCCAGGATCCGCGGCATGGCGAGGATGAGCGTGTCCTGGCCCTTGCGCGGCACGAGCCGGGAGACGCACACGACCACCGGCCGGTCGGTGAGCCCGAGCCGGGCGCGCACCCGGTCGCCGCCGGAGTCCGGATGGAAGGTCCTCTCGTCGACCCCGGGCGGCAGTTGCACCATGCGGGCGGTGGCGTCCGGGGTCAGCGCGGTGGCGATCCGTGACCGGGTGTACTCGCCGAGGTAGGTGATGGTGTCCGTGGACTCGCCGATCCGGCGCAGCAGGTGCCGGGCGGCGGGCAGTTGGGCCCAGCCGGCCTCGTGCCCGTGGGTGGTGGCCACCAGCCGCTCGGCACCCGCCCTGCGCAGCGCCGGTGCCATCAGCCCGAGCGGCGCCGCCGCCCCGAACCACACCGACGTACATCCGTGTGCCCGCAGCAGCGCGACGGCCTGGCGGGTCGCGGCGGGCATCGGCAGCAGCATGGTCGTCCGGTCGCGCACGACGGTGAAGGGCTGCTCGGCGTCGAAGGCGGCCGTCGCCTCGAGGCCCTCCCGGCCGCGCTTCCAGGTGGAGGCGTAGACGACGAACCGCTCGGGGTCGAGCCGGAGTGCCATGTTGTGCAGAAATGCCTGAATACCGCCCGGCCGGGGCGGGAAGTCATTCGTCACGATCAGGGTCTTGCGCATCGACGCCGACCTTACCCAACGTACACTCGCAGCTCGGTACGGCCGCGCTGCACGGCTCTCGCACAGGCGGCCGGGAGATCATGGCCCCGCACACGAGGGGCAGCGCCCCGAAGGCGGACACGGACCACGAACAGGGGCTTCGGTGGACAGGACGCAGGGCACGCGGTCCCTGGCAGGGCTGCTGGTGGTCTGGGGACTGACCCGCCTGGCACTGCTCCTGTTCGTCTTCAAGGTCCTCGTCTTCCCCGGCCCGGACGTCACCAGCGACGTCTCCGTGATCTACCAGGGCTGGTACGAGGTGCTGCGCACCGGAACGTTCCCGCTGGACGACGTCACCTGGCAGTACCCGCCCGCCGCCGCGCTGCCGGTCCTCTCCCCGGCGCTGCTGTTCTTCCTCGACTACGCGCAGGCCTTCTTCGTCCTCGCCTGCCTCGCCGACCTCGTCGTCCTCGCCCTGCTGCTGTACGCGGGCCTGCGGCCGGGCCGGTCGGTGCGCGGCGCCTGGGTGTGGGTGGTGGGCGTGCCGCTGCTCGGGCCGACCGTGTACGCGCGCTACGACGTGATGGTCACCGCCGTCGCGGTGGCCGCGCTCCTCGCGGGCCAGCGGCATCCCCGGCTGATGGGGGCGCTGGCCGGGTTCGGGGCGATGCTGAAGGTGTGGCCGGTACTGCTGCTGATCGGTGCCGTGCGGCGCCGGGCATGGGCCGCGGCGACGGTGACGGCCGGGGCGCTCGCGGCGCTGTTCGCGCTCGCCATGCCCGGCGCGTTCGCCTTCCTGACCTTCCAGCGCGACCGGGGCACCGAGGTGGAGTCGCTGGGCGCCCTCGTCTTCCATGTGGCGCGGCACTACGGCTGGGACGGGCGGGTGCTGCTCAACTACGGCTCGGTGGAGTTCCTCGGCCCGTACGTCGACATCGTGAGCTCCGCCGCGCTGGCGCTCACCGGGATGGCGTTCGGCTGGCTGCTGCTGTGGCGGCTGATGGCCTCGCGGTTCCTGTCGCACACGCTCGCGGATGCGGCGTTCGTGGCGGTGCTGATGTTCACGACCACGAGCCGGGTGATCAGCCCGCAGTACATGGTGTGGCTGGTCGGTCTCGCGGCGGTGTGCCTGTGCTTTCCCCGCAGCGGGATGCGGCTGCCGGCCGGCCTTGTCCTGGCGGCGTCCTTCGTGACGATGCTGGAGTTCCCGCTCTGGTTCTCGCACGTCGTCGCGAGCGACACCCTCGGCATCACCCTCCTGATCCTCCGCAACGGCCTCCTGGTCCTCGCCACCCTCACCGCGGCCCGCACCCTGTGGCGCTCGACGGTGCCCCGGCCCGCCACGAAAGCCCCGTTCCCCCGTCACCCGGCCCGCACCGAGGAGACCCCGGTCTCCTCCTGACACCGTGCCCGCCGGAAGAGCACCAGGACCGCATCCCCTCGCGAGCGCCGACGCCAGGCACACGGCCGGCAGCCCGAGTCCGGACAGCCCGTACGCCGGCACCGGCTGGACCCGCCTCAGCCGAACTGATCCCGCAGATACTGCCGCCACTGCGCCGTGAACTCCTCCGGCGTCGTCCCGAGCACGTCCTGCATCGCACCCTCGACCGCCCCCGCCCGCTTCTCGTGCGCGCCGACCGCCCGGTAGAACTCGCCCAGCCGCGCCTCACCCCACCGGTCCGCGATCATCCGGCAGGCCATCCAGCCGCCCTCGTACGCCCGGGCCAGCGAGGTGGAAGCGCCGGTGAAGCCGAAGTCGGCGTCGGTCGGCAGCGCGGCCGGGACGTCACCCGAGGTCACGGCGTGGGCGAGTTCCGGCGCGGCCTGGGCCGGGGGGCGCCCGCTGTCGCGGTAGCCGACCCAGTCGGCGTATCCCTCGGACAGCCACAGCGGGGTCGCGGCGTTGGTATGGGCGCGGGTGGCGACATGGGTCGCCTCGTGGGTGAGGACGACCTGCTTGCCGACGTCGCCGAGAACCCCGTACGCGTCGGGGTTGACGATGATCCGGTCGGCGGGCGCCTGTTCCGCCCCCGTCTCGCCGGTCGTCACGGCGGCGATCCCGCGGTAGGAGGAGGCGGGCGAGCCGAGCAGCCCCGCCATCCCCTCCAGCGACCTGGGCACGAGCAGCACGACCTGCCGGCTCCAGGCGGTGCCCCAGGCGTCCGCCACGGCGGGCACCGCGCGGTCCCCCAGGTCGGCGAAGACGTGCAGCGCCGCGCGGGACCGGCCGACGCCCAGCACGAGGCTGTGCTCGCCCCGTACCACCGTCACCGGGCCCTGGTCCCACAGCTGCTGGCCGGATGTGCGGGCGGGCCGGTCGGAGACCACGGTCCACCGCCCGTCGGCGGCACGGCCGAGGCCCAGGGTGCGGCCGGCGGTGACCGGCGCCTTGTCGTGGCCGTCGAGGCGGTAGCGCAGTTCGGCGTCGGCGGTGGCCGTGTCGCCGGTGCGGTGCACGGCGGTGACCTCGTACGACCAGTCGGCGAGCGGCACCGCGCGCAGGTTGGTGAAGCCCACCGCCGTACCGGTCCGCCGGTAGGCGCTCTCGTCGCGGTCGAGGAGGGCGGCCGCCCGCCGGTCGAGCAGCCGCTGCACTTCGGCCTCGGCGCGGTCGGCGGCGGGCCGGCCGCCGCAGGCGACCAGCGAGCCGAGCAGGGAGACGAGCACCAGACAGAGCGCCACGACTCCGGATCCCGACGCACGCCCTCGACCAGCCATCCTCCCGATCGTACGGGGAGTGCTAGGGCCTGGTGACTGCCGAGACCGGCATCATCCCGACCGGGTCGTAGCGCACGGGCGCGCCGGGGTAGGGGGCGTGGATCACCTGGCCGTTGCCCATGTACATCGCGACATGGCTGGCGTCGGAGCGGTAGGTGACCAGGTCGCCGGGCCGGGCCTCGGAGAGCGGTACCTGCCGGCCCGCCGCCCGCTGGGCCTGCGAGGTACGCGGCAGAGCGACCCCGGCCTGCGCGTACGACCACTGCATGAGGCCGGAACAGTCGAAGCCGCTGGGACCGTTCGCGCCCCACACGTACGGCCTGCCGACCGCGGACATGGCGGCCGCGGCCGCCGCGGCCGCGCGGCCCGAGGCGGGGACGGCGCCGCCGAAGCCGGGCAGGCCGGAGCGGCCGGAACGGGAGGCCCGGTCGTAGGCGGCGCGTTCGTCGGCCGGGAGGGCGTTGAGGAGCCGGCGGGCCTTGGCGAGCTTCTTCTCGACGGTGCGTTTGTGGGAGGCGACGGCCTTGCGGCTCTTCTCCAGTTCGCCGAGCTTCTCGGCCGCCTCCGCGCGCTCCTGGCTGAGTTCGCGCATGGCCTCCTGAAGGTCCTTCAACTGCCCGGCCTGGTGGGCGGTGATCCGGTTCAGGACGGACGCCTTGTCGAGGTATTCGTCCGGGTCGTCGGAGAGCAGCAGCGCGAGGGAGGGGTCGATGCCGCCCGAGCGGTACTGCGCGCCGGCCAGCGAACCCAGCGCGTCCCGCAGGGTGTTGATGCGCTCCTGCTGCCGGGCGACCCGGTCCTGCGCCCGGCTCACCTGCCCGCGCAGTGCGTCGGTGCGCTCGTCGGCCTTGTTGTAGGCCTCGGTGGCCTTCTCGGCCTCCGTGTAGAGGCGGTCCACCTCGGCGCGGGTGTCGTCGTGCGGCGCGGCCTGCGCCGGGAGGGTGCCGAGGGCGGCCGCGGTGGCCGACAGGACGGACAGCGCCACGCAGGCGCCCCGGTCGAACCCGGACGGTGCAAGGCGGCGATGGGACCCCACGGGTAGCCGCGCTCCTTCCACTGGCGGACAGGAAAATCCCCCGGTGCCGGGACGGGAGCCCGGCGGTGGGGAAACGCGGCAGACAGTAGCCCCGTCGCGGGGTGCCGGCCAAAGAGATCCGCGGCCACACAACGTGACGCCCCGCCGCTGACGCAGGTCACCGGCGGGGCGTGGGGTCAGTCGCGGTTGCCGTAATTCGCCCGTTCGGGCGGCACGCCGTGCTGATCTTGAAGGGTCGCGGCCCGTGGATCAGATCCGGACGCCGAACTGGTACGGCATGTTGTTGATCGACTCGTAGCGCACGACCGTGCCGGTGCGCGGGGCGTGCAGCACCTGGCCGTTGCCCGCGTAGAAGCCGACGTGGTGCAGGTCGCCGTAGAAGATGACCAGGTCACCGACCTTGAGGTCGGACTGGCTGTAGATGCGCGTACCGGCGTTGGCCTGGTCCTGCGAGATGCGCGGTATGGCGACGCCGGCCTGGGCGAAGGCCCAGGAGGTCAGGCCCGAGCAGTCGAAGGAGGACGGGCCGGAGGCGCCGTAGACGTAGGGCGAGCCGATCTTGCTCTGGGCGGCCTGGAAGGCGGCCATGGCCCGGCCGGAGGCGGCGCCGGTGTTGCCGAGGTCCACGCGGGCTTCGGACGACCGGCTGGCGCGCTCCTCCTCGGCGGCGAGGGCGGCCTTCTCGGCGGCCGTCAGCGTGTTGAGCAGCTTCTGCGCCTCGGCGAGCTTGGCCTGAACTTCCTTCTTCTTCTTGCCCAGTTCGGTGCGGGTGGAGGCGAGGTCCTTGAGCTTGTCGGAGGCCTCGGCACGCTCCTGGGCGAGTTCGCGCTGCTTCTCCTGGATCTTCTTGAGCGCCTCGACCTGCTGGCTGCTCAACTGGTCGAGCGTGGAGGCCTTGTCGAGGTAGTCGTCCGGGTCGGCGGAGAGGAAGAGCTGGACGGAGGGGTCGATGCCGCCGGAGCGGTACTGGGCGGTGGCCATCGAACCGAGGCCGTCGCGCAGCTCGTTGACCTCTTCCTGGCCGCGGGCGACGTTGTCCTGGATGGTGGAGATCTCCTTCTGGAGCTTCTCCTGCTTCTCCTTGGCCCCGTTGTACTTCTCGGTGGCCTGCTCAGCCTCTTCGTAGAGCTTGTCGACCTTGGCCTTGACCTCGTCCTTGCTCGGCTTCTCGCTCGGCGCGGCGTTGGCGGCCTGCGAGCTCAGGGCCACGGCAGCGGCGGCTGCGGTGGTCAGCACGGTCACTCGTGCGCGACTCGGCTGCTTGGGTCGACGGTGGGACGCCACGGGGGCGAGCTCCTTCATGTGAGTGATCACCCGGTAGGAGGTTCGAGCAGACCCTAGTGACCCGACTGTGATCAGTTCAAATCCTCAGCTGAAAAATCCCGTCACACCCTGCATTCTTTACTCACAACTCACATGATGTGACGTCCACCTGACGCTACGTTGTGCACAGATATGACCAATTCAGGCAAGCGGTCCGTGCGTTGCGATTGGGGCGTTACGTAGTGCATGGGACGTACGCCGCACAGGCTCAAATCCGTTGAAAACGGACTCAACCTCGTTGAAATCGCTTGAGAAGCACCACCGACGCCACCGGCCGTGCTCCCGCCCGTGCCACCCCGTCGGCCACCTCACGGTCGGTCGAGACGACGATGACCGGACGGCCCGGCGGTTCGGCGCGCACCAGCTGGCGGATCAATTCGTCCGCGGTGACGCCCGGTTTGGAGAACAGCACCCGCACCCCACGCGGCGGCGCCAGCAGCACCGGCGCGGCCAGCTCGGCCCCGTCGAAGACACAGGTCACCTCGGCACCGGACTGGGCGGCGAGCTGCGAGAGCTGCCCGAGCAGCCTCAACCGCTGTTTCTCCAGAGGCATTTGGGGATAGCCGGTCTTGGTGACGTTGTAGCCGTCGACGACCAGATGCGCCTGCGGCAGCGCGAGGAGCTGATCGAGGATCGCGGGGTCGTTCTCGGACAGGGCCCGCGCGGCGATGTCCTTCGGGGTCATTCGTCCCGGTTCGACCGCGTCCACGGTCTCGGCGGGACGTACGGACACCGGCGGCAGCGCCAACTCCCGCCTGAGCCCCTGCGCCGCGTCCAGCACGGTGTCGAGCAGCAGCCGCACCCGCATGTCCTCGACGCTGCGCCCCTCGCGCGCGGCCTTCCGGGTGGCCTCCAGGGCGGCCTCGGCCTCCCCCAGCCGCGCCTTGAGCCGCCGCGACTCGCTCTCGGCGGCGGACACCTGTGTGTGCCCCTCGGCGCGTACGGCCTCGATCTCGCCCTGCACCTTGCGCAGGGCCGCCTCACCGCGCTTGACGTCGCTGAGCGCGGCACGCAGCTTGCGGTGAAGCGATTCGGCTTCCTTCTTGGCGGCTTCCAGCTCGGCGCGCAGCCGCTCGGTCTCGGTGCGGGTGTGGTCACGGGCGGCGGCGAGTTCGGCGCGCAGCCGCTCCAGTTCGGCCCGGTTCTCGTCGTCGGCGCGCTCGGCGTCCGCCCGCAGGGCCTCCTCGCCGGCGGCGGTCACGAGCTTGACCCAGCCGGTGGGGCGCAGCACATAGGCCGCGGCGGCCACGTCCAGCGGGTCCGCGGCCGGCGGCGGCGCACCGGAGTCGAGGGCGCCCGCGAGCTCCGGTTGAGCCTCCCTCAGCTTCTCGCCGATGCGCTGCCGGAACAGCGGGTCCGTCTCCAGCGCCGCGGCCATGGCGTTGCCGGCGAACTTGGCGCGGCGATTCGGGGCGAACCGGGCGTACTGCCTCAGTTGTGTGGGCAACTCGGCGACGGTCAGCCCGCCGAAGCCGTCGGAGACGATCTGCACGACCCTCCGGCGCACCCCTTCGGGCAGCGGTCGGTCGAGCACCTCAGCGGCGCCGTCGCCCGGCCCCCCGCCTGCGGTCTCCACCATCCGTCACCCCAATGCCCGTAGGGGCCCGCTCCCGGTCAGGAGCCGGCGCCCGGCCTGTCCACGAGTTCCACCTGATCCACGGCGTTGCACCACCGGCAGCGCACCGACTCGATGGTCTCACTGACCACCTCGCGCTCCTCGACCTTCGGCTCACCGGCCAGATCGAGGTGGACGTATTCGACGACCTTCGACGAGCGGGTCACATCGAACCGGGTGAGGTTGCCGCAGAGCGTGCAGCGCCACCGCGTGGTGGCGGTGGGCAGGGGAACCGTCATCGTGGCTGTGCTCTTTCCTTCTAGGTCTTCTATTTTCCGTGATGCGCCAGTTTCCCTGGAGCGTGTGGCTCGTAACCCTACGGCCTGGCGCATACTCACCGCCGGTCTGCTCCCGGCGGCGAGGCGGTCTGCGCTGTTGCGTCCGCTTACGTCATGCTCTGTGTTCATGATCAGCAAGTGGAGTGCGGTGGCCCGCCGGGCGGTCCGGCGGCCGACGGCGCCGGTGACGTACGGACTGATCGCCCTGTGCTGCCTGATCTTCCTGACCGGCCCCGCCTCGGGCCTCTCTCCGGCGTACGGCTCCGGCGACGCGCTGCTCGCCGTGCAGCAGGCCTACTTCCGCCACTGGGGCGTCGTGCCCGCAGAACTGTTCGAGGGTGCCCCGAGGGCAGCCCTGACCCCGGCCACGGCCCTCTTCGTCCATGGCAGCTGGCTGCATCTGCTCGGCAACATGCTCTTCCTCTACGTCTTCGGGGTGATGACCGAGGAACGGATGGGCCGGGTCGAGTTCACCTGTTTCTACGTCGGCTGCGGCTACCTCGCCCTGCTCGGGTACGCGGGCGCCCACGCCGGCTCCGAGCAGTCGCTGGTCGGCGCCTCGGGGGCGATCTCGGCGGTGCTGGGCGCGTTCCTGTTCCTTTTCCCCCGCGCCCGGGTGACCAGCCTCCTGCCCTTCCTGCTCTTCCTGCCGCTGCGCTTCCCGGCGTGGGTGGTGCTGCCGTTCTGGGTGGCCCTGCAGTGGCTGGCGGCGGGACAGGCGACCGGCGGGCCGGGGGTGGCCTACCTGGCCCACCTGGTGGGCTTCGCGCTGGGCTTCCTCTACGCGTGGGCGCGGTTCGGCCGGACAGCTAGAGTGAAGGCCGCCCCAGCTCCGGCCACCGAGGGAGAGAACCAGCCGTGATCACCGCGATCGTCCTGATCAAGACCAGCGTGGACCGGATCCCCGAGATCGCCGAGCAGATCGCCTCGCTGGACTCCGTCAGCGAGGTCTTCTCGGTCACGGGCACCTACGACCTGATCGCGATGGTCCGGGTCAAGCAGCACGAGAACCTGGCCGACGTCATCCCCGGCCGGATCAGCAAGATCCCCGGCGTGGAGGCGACGGACACGCACGTGGCGTTCCGGACGTACTCGCAGCACGACCTGGAGGCGGCGTTCGCCATCGGCCTGGACTCCTGAGCCAGGCCTAGACCACGGGCACGCAGCGGCCCTCCTCCGTCCGGTACTGCCACTTCGCGCCGTGCCGGACGAGTTCCTGCACGGCCTTCACGAAGCGCTCCACATGCTCGTCCGGCGTCCCCGCGCCGAAGCTGACGCGGATCGCGTTGAGGGACTTCTCGCCGGGCGCGGCCTCGGGGGCACCGCACTCGCCCTGGCTCTGCGGGTCGCTGCCCAGCAGGGTGCGGACGAGGGGGTGGGCGCAGAAGAGGCCGTCGCGGACGCCGATGCCGTACTCGGCGGACAGGGCGGCGGCGAAGTGGGAGCTGTTCCAGCCGTCGACCACGAAGGAGATCACGCCGACCCGCGGGGCGTCGTCGCCGAACAGGGACAGCACCCTGACCTCCGGGACCTCGGCGAGCCCCGCACGCACGGTGTCGATCAGGTGCCGCTCGCGGGCGACGAGGGTGTCGAAACCCGCCTCGGTGAGCGCCTTGCAGGCGGACGCGACGGCATAGGCGCCGATGACGTTGGGCGACCCGGCCTCGTGCCGCGCGGCGCTCTCGTGCCACTCCACGTCCACTCCCCCGTCCGCCCGCCGGGTGACCTTGCGGCTGGCGCCGCCGCCCGCGAGGTACGGCTCGGCCGCGCGCAGCCAGTCGGCACGGCCGGCCAGCACACCGGAGCCGAACGGGGCGTACAGCTTGTGCCCGGAGAAGGCGACCCAGTCGACGTCGAGGTCCTGCACCGACACCGGGTGGTGCGGGGCGAGTTGGGCGGCGTCCAGGACGATCCGGGCGCCGTGCGCGTGCGCGGCCGCGGCGAGTTCCCGTACGGGCCACAGCTCGCCGGTGACGTTGGAGGCCCCGGTGACGCACACGAGGGCGGGGCCGTGGGGGTCGCGGTCGGCCAGGGCGCGCTCCAGGGTCCGCACGGCCTGCTGCGGGGTGCGCGGGGCGTCGAGGTAGCTGACGCGGGCGTCCTGCCAGGGCAGCAGCGAGGCGTGGTGCTCGGTCTCGAAGACGAAGACCTGGCAGTCGGCGGGGAGCGCGGCGGCGAGCAGGTTGAGCGAGTCGGTGGTGGACCGGGTGAACACCACCTGGTCGTCCGCCCGGCAGTCGAGGAACTCGGCGACGGTCCTGCGGGCGTTCTCGAAGAGGTCGGTGGACAGCTGGGAGAGGTATCCGGCGCCGCGGTGGACACTGCCGTAGTACGGCGCGTACGCCGCGACGTCGTCCCAGACCCGCTGCAGCGCGGGCGCGCTGGCGGCGTAGTCGAGCGCGGCGTAGGTGACTTCGCCACCCGTGACGAGCGGGACGGTGACATCCCGCCCCAGAACGGGCAGGGGGGAGCAAACGGACTGGGCGGCGGCAGCGGTGGAGACGGACATGGGTGTACTCCCGTGATCGCAGGCGAAGATGACCGCGCGAGCGGCACGGCTCAAGCGCGGAAAGGGGTGAAAAGGGTGTGCGGAGGCGGGGCTCTGCGGCCCTAGCGCATTCGCTTGCTCACGGAAGGCTCCCTCGACGACCAGGACCCCTGGTCCCACACTCGTTCCCAAGTGTGCGAGGGGTCCGCGCTTGTCGTAGACCTCGCTGCCTACGACCTGGTCTTCACCCGGGGCACCCCGCCACGGACGGAGGGTTGCCGGACAGCCGGCCGGGGCCTTTCAGCTGTCGCTCATGACCTGGTACAGCATCCTGCCATACGATCTTCGATGCGCAAGGGCGCAGTCCAGGATCCGGACTGCGCCCTGTATCACACCAGCTCGGTCTCAGGCGTTGCTGGCGGCCACCCACCGTTCCAGGACCCGCTTCGCCGCACCGGAGTCGATCGATTCCGCCGCCTTCTCCATCCCGGCCCGGATCTGCTCGGTCAGCGGCGCAGCCGTCGGCGCCAGCGCCACCAGCGCCGCCGCCGAGTTCAGCAGCACCGCATCTCGCACCGGGCCCTGCTCCCCGTCGAGCAGCCGCCGGGCGACCTCGGCGTTGTACGAGGCGTCGGCGCCGCGCAGCGCCTCCAGCGGCACCAGCTCGATCCCGACGTCCCGCGGGTCGAGGCGCTCCTCGGTCACCTTGCCGTCCCGGACGACCCAGACCCGGGAGGTGGACGCGGTCGTCAGCTCGTCGAGGCCGTCGTCGCCGCGGAACACCAGGGAGGAGTTGCCGCGTTCGGCGAAGACGCCGGCCACGATGGGCGCCATCCTGAGGTCGGCGACACCCACCGCCTGTGCCTTCACCTTGGCCGGGTTGGTCAGCGGACCGAGGAAGTTGAACGTCGTCCGGATGCCCAACTGCCCGCGCGCCGCCGCCACATGACGCAACGCCGGGTGGAACTTCACCGCGAAGCAGAAGGTGATCCCGGCCTCCTCGGCGACCTCCGCGACCCGCTGCGGCGTCAGCTCCAGATTGACGCCGAGCTTCTCCAGCACATCGGACGCCCCGGACGCCGAGGACGCGGCCCGGTTGCCGTGCTTGACGACCTTCGCACCGGTGCCGGCGATGACGATCGCGGACATCGTGGAGATGTTGACGGTCTTCGCGCCGTCGCCGCCGGTGCCGACGATGTCGACGGTGTCGCCCGGCACCTCGATCACGTTCGCGTGGTCGTACATCGCCCGGACGAATCCCGCGATCTCCTCGACGGTCTCACCCTTGGCGCGCAGTGCCACCGCGAACCCGGCGATCTGGGCGTCCGTCGCCTCGCCCCGCATGATCAGGTCCATCGCCCAGGCGGTGTCGTCCGCGCTGAGGTCGTGGCCCTGAAGCAGGCCGTTCAGCAGGGCGGGCCAGGAACGGCCCGCCGCGGTGTCGCCTCCAGCGGGGGTCACAGCGCTCATAAGCCGCTCCTGGGTCAGTCCCGTACACCGGGACACGAGTCTCGAACAGGTCCACCCTATCCAGCCGCGGGCACGGCGAAGGGCCCCGTCCGAACAACGGACGGGGCCCTTCGCTGTGGCGTGGCTGACGCAGTGATCAGTGGTGGCCGTGGCCGCTCGTGATCTCCTTGTACTCCTCGACGGTGGGCTTGGGGATCTGGGCGTCCTCGCCGTAGTACGCCTCGCTGAGCTTGGCGCGCAGCTTCTCGGAGCCCTTCACCTTGCGCTCGACGCCGTGCTCGTCGACCGTCGGGCCGATCTCGGCCGGCTGGTACTGCTCGTGCGCCGTGATCGTGTGCAGCTGCTCCTGGCTGAGCGGCTCGTGCACCTCGATGAACTCACCGTGCGGCAGGCGCTTGATGGTGCCGGTCTCCCGGCCGTGCAGCACCTTGTCCCGGTCCCGGCGCTGCAGGCCGAGGCAGATCCGCTTGGTGACGATGAACGCGATGACCGGTCCGACGAAGAAGCCGATCCGGACGAACCAGGTGACCGCGTTGATCGACAGGTGGAAGTGGGTGGCGATCAGGTCGTTGCCACCACCGACCAGCGTGATCATGTACAGCGTGATCCAGGCGACGCCGAACGCGGTACGCGTCGGGGCGTTGCGCGGGCGGTCCAGGATGTGGTGCTCACGCTTGTCGCCGGTGATCCAGGCCTCGATGAACGGGTAGAGGGCGAGCACCACCAGGACCAGACCGAAGAGCACCAGCGGGATGAACACGCCCAGGACGAGCGTGTGACCCCAGAGATTGATCTCCCAGCCCGGGAAGTAGCGGACCAGACCCTCGGCGAAGCCCATGTACCAGTCGGGCTGGGCGCCCGTGGACACCTGGTCCGGGCGGTAGGGGCCCATCGCCCAGATCGGGTTGATCTGCGCGATCGCCGCGATGGCCGCGATGACACCGAAGACCAGGAAGAAGAAGCCTCCGGCCTTGGCGATGTAGACCGGCAGGAACGGCATGCCGACGACGTTCTTGTTGCTCTTGCCGGGGCCCGCGAACTGCGTGTGCTTGTGGTAGAAGACCAGGATCAGGTGGCCGACCACCAGGCCGAGCATGATGCCCGGCAGCAGCAGGATGTGGATCGAGTAGAAGCGGGCCACGAAGTCGGTGCCCGGGAACTCTCCGCCGAACAGGAAGAACGAGATGTACGTGCCGACGATCGGCATGGACAGGATCGCGCCCTGCGTGAAGCGGACACCGGTGCCGGAGAGCAGGTCGTCCGGGAGCGAGTAGCCGGTGAAACCGGTGAACATGCCCAGGACGAACAGCAGGAAGCCGAACAGCCAGTTGACCTCACGCGGCTTGCGGAACGCGCCGGTGAAGAACACCCGGAACATGTGCACGAACATCGCGGCCAGGAAGATCAGCGCGGCCCAGTGGTGGATCTGCCGGATGAGCAGACCGCCCCGGACGTCGAAGCTGATCTCCAGCGTCGAGGCGAACGCCTCCGACATGAGCTGGCCCTGCAGCGGGACGTAGCTGCCGTGGTACTCCACCTCGTTCATCGACGGGTGGAAGAACAGCGTCAGGTACACACCCGTGAGGATGATGATGATGAAGCTGTAGAGCGCGATCTCACCCAGCATGAAGGACCAGTGGTCCGGGAAGATCTTGCGCATGTTGGCCTTGGCCAGGGAGTAGATCCCCAGCCGGCCGTCGGCCCAGTCGGCGACGCGCTCGCCGGCCGGTGCCTTCCCGCGAGAGCGGGCATCGGAGGTGGTCGTAGTGCTCATCCGCGCTCCCAGAATGCAGGGCCGACGGGCTCTGCGAAGTCGCCGAGCGCCTCGAGGTAGCCCTCGTCGTTCACGCCGATGCGCAGCTGCGGAAGGGCGTGGCCGGCGGGGCCGAAGATGACCCGGGCACCGTCGGAGAGGTCGAAGGTGGACTGGTGGCAGGGGCACAGCACGTGGTGCGTCTGCTGCTCGTACAGCGAGATCGGGCAGCCGACGTGGGTGCAGATCTTCGAGTACGCCACGATGCCCTCGTGCGACCACTCGAGCTCGCGCTTGTCCTTGATGTCGCCCGGCTGGAGCCGCACGATCATCAGGGCCGCCTTGGCGATCTCGTTCTGGAAGTCGTGGTCGTGCTCCTCCAGGCCCTCGGGCTTGGCGAACGTGAGCGAGCCGACGGCGACGTCCGAGGGACGCAGCGGCTCGTTCGTGTTCATGTTGACGAGGAGCTTGCCCTTCTTCCACAGCGTGTGGCGCAGCTTGGTCTCGGGCAGCGGGCCGAGGTCGCGCAGCAGGACGACGCCGGAGAGCGGCACCAGGGTGAGCGCGCCGAGCATCGTGTTGCGGATCAGCTTGCGGCGGCCGAGCGCCGACTCCTTGGCGCCCTGCTTGAAGTCCGCGTGGACCTTCGCACGGACCTCGGGGGACGCCTCGATCGGGTGGCGCTCGTCGGCGATCTCCACGTCGGACATCAGGGTGCGGGCCCAGTGGACCGCGCCCGCGCCGATGCAGAACAGCGCGATGCCGAGCGTCAGACCCAGCGCGAAGTTCAGGGCGCTGAGGTGACCGATCGGGAAGACGAAGATCGACTTGTCGACCGGGATCGTCACATACGCGGCGATGAAGCCGACGGTGGCCAGCATCGACACCGTGAACAGCAGGGCGACCGTACGCTCGGACCGCTTGGCGGCCCGCTCGTCGATGTCCTGGATCCGGTGCTCGTGGGGCGGCAGGCCCGGGTCGGCGAACGGGTTCTTCTCGTCCGCGACCGCTACGGCGCGGTCCTGCTCAGCGGGCAGGTTCTCTTCTGGAATGTCTTGGCTACTCATGACTTCTTGGCCTTTGCGGTCCGAGCGGCGACCCAGACGGCGACCGCGACGAGCGAGCCCAGACCGAAGACCCACGAGAACAGGCCCTCAGTGACCGGCCCGAGGCCGCCCAGCTCCAGACCGCCGGGGTTCTCCGTGTGCTCGGTGTTGACCGCCTCCAGGTACGCGATGATGTCCTTCTTGTTCTGCTCGGACAGCGTCGTGTCGGGGAAGGAGGGCATGTTCTGCGGGCCGGTCTGCATGGCCTCGTAGATGTGCTTCGGGTCCACATCCTCGAGGGTCGGCGCGTACTTGCCCTCGGTGAGCGCACCGCCCTTGCCGGTGAAGTTGTGGCACTGCGCGCAGTTGTTGCGGAAGAGCTCGCCGCCCTTGCCGATGTCCGCGCCCTCCGTGCCGTACTGCTCCTTGGTCGGGACGGTCGGGCCGGCGCCGAGCGAGGAGATGTACGCCGCGAGCTGGTCGATCTCGGCCTGGGTGTACTGGACCTTCTTCCGCGGAAGCTGGGCGCCCTGCGAGGTCGCCGCCGGCATGCGTCCGGTGCCGACCTGGAAGTCGACCGCCGCCGCGCCCACGCCGACCAGGCTCGGACCGTCGGTGGTGCCCTGACCTCCGGTGCCGTGGCAGCTGGCGCAGCCGACGGCGTAGAGCTTCTTGCCCTCGTCGATGGCGAGGGACTGGGCGGTCTCATCGGCCTGCGCCTTGCCCGCGGGAGCGAGCGCGGTGTACAGCCCCCCAGTGGCCGCCAGCGCGAGGAGTAGGACGACGACCGCCGCCAGCGGATGGCGTCGTCGTGCGGAGAGCTTTTTCACGGATTACCCCGGTGTCAGGATCTTCTGCGTCGATGCTTCTGGAATGGGTGCTCGGGAGTCGGTCCCGGGCTACTTGATCATGTAGATCGTGGCGAAGAGGCCGATCCAGACGACATCGACGAAGTGCCAGTAGTAGGACACGACGATGGCGGCGGTCGCCTGCTCGTGAGTGAACCTCCGAGCCGCGTAGGTACGGCCGAGGACCAGCAGGAAGGCGATGAGACCGCCCGTCACGTGCAGGCCGTGGAAGCCGGTGGTCAGGTAGAACACCGAGCCGTACGGGTCGGAGGACAGCGAGAGGCCCTCGTGCCTGACCAGCTCGGTGTACTCGTAGACCTGACCGCCGATGAAGATCGCACCCATGACGAAGGTGACGATGAACCACATCCGGAGCTTCTTCACGTCACCGCGCTCGGCGGCGAACACGCCGAGCTGGCAGGTGAGGGAGGAGAGCACCAGGATCGTGGTGTTCGTCGCCGAGAACGGGAAGTTCAAGGCCGCGGCCTTCTCACTCCAGAACTCGGGTCCGGTCACCGATCGCAGGGTGAAGTACATCGCGAAGAGGGCCGCGAAGAACATCAGCTCGGAACTCAGCCAGATGATGGTTCCGACGCTGGTGAGGTTCGGCCGGTTGACCGACGGGTGCGCGTGCCCGGTATCTACTGTCGTTGCTGTCGCCACGACCGACATTATGTCGGTCGCTTATCCCGCCCTCACTCCGGGGGGTGCCGTTCGGAGTGTTCGCAGCGTGTGGACTGCCCGTATGGCCCATCGAAGACGTGTCCGAACCGGTGTTGACGAGGTGTTCAAGGGAGTAGCATCCGCGGCATCGGGCCTTTCCGTCCGGCCTTTCCGTACGACACTGACGTCTCGGAGGAAGCATGCAGCCGACCGCCACGGTGCTGGTCTACAGCGACGACTCCAACACGCGCGCACAGGTGCGGTTGGCCTCCGGCCGGAGGCCGGCTCCTGACGTCCCTGTCGTGGAGTTCGTCGAGTGTGCGACTCCGGGTGCCGTCATCAGGGAGCTGGAGAAGGGCGGGATCGACGTCTGTGTGCTGGACGGTGAGGCCGTGCCCATGGGGGGCATGGGGGTGTGCCGGCAGATCAAGGACGAGGTGTTCAACTGCCCGCCGGTGCTGCTGCTCATCGGACGGCCTCAGGATGCGTGGCTGGCTACGTGGAGTCGGGCTGATGCGGCGGTGACGTTGCCGGTGGAGCCGGTGGAGTTCGCGGGGGCGTTGGCTTCTCTGTTGCGGCAGAAGAGGCTGGCCACCGCCTGAGGGGCAGGGCGACAGGGTTTCGGCTGCGGGGCGCGCTCACACAGCCGTTGGTCGCAGTCTTGGCGTCTCCTTGGAGCCCGGGGCCTCCGGGTTGCCCACCAGCAGGGCGCTGCCCTGGCGCCACTTCTTCCAGTCGACGTTCCAGTCGCCGTAGCCGTTGCCGAAGGGTTCCATCATCTTGCCGTTGGAGTTGACGACCTGGACCACGTCGCCCTCGCGGACGTTCTCGTAGAACCAGCCCGCGTTGGTGGTGTTCATGCCGATGCAGCCATGGCTGACGTTGGCGGAGCCCTGGTCGCCGACGGACCAGGGGGCGGCGTGCACGTACTCGCCGCTCCAGGTGACCCGGGTCGCGTAGTAGACGGGCAGGTCGTACGACTCCGAGGTGCCCTCGGCGATGCCGACCGTGGTGCCGCGCATGCGTACGAAGTACTCCTTGCCCAGGACGACCTTGACGCCGTTGCGGGTCTCGAAGCCCGACTTGCCCATGGTGATCGGGATGGAGTTGATCTCCTTGCCGTTCTTGTAGATCGTCATCCGGTGGGTGTCGGCGTCCCCGACGGCGATGACCTGGTCACCTGTGGTGATCTTCAGGGGCTTCGCCGGGCCGCCCCAGAGGTGGTCGCTGATCTTGATGCCGTCCAGGGTGCTGCGGACCCGGATGGTGGCGTGGGCGGGCCAGTATTCCTTGGGGCGGTAATGGAGCTTCTTGTCGTCGACCCAGTGCCAGGAGCCCTCCACCGTGGGGGTGGACTCCACCTTGAGGCCGCGTTCGACGATGGCGCGCTGGGCCCTGTCCCGGACGGGCTGGTTCAGGTCGGCGGTGATGGGCTGGCCGACGCCGTACGTGCCCGCCACGGGGCCGAAGGCGGCGTTCAGTCGCTTCTTGGCGCGGGGCTTGCCGGTGTCGAAGGTGAGGACCCGGCGGCCGGGTGCCCCCTCCTCGTCCTCGGTGCTCACGCGGACCGTGTAGTGGGCGTCCGCGGCCAGCGGAGAGGTGCTGTGCCAGCGGCCGCCGTCCGCGGAGAGTTCGCCGGAGACACGGCGCCCTGCGGCGTCCATGGCCGTGACGTCCGTGATACGGCCCTCTGAGGCGTCGGCGGTGACCTCCAGGGGCTTGTCCGGCTCGACCTTCTTCCCGGTGTCGGCGGGGCCGTTGAAGGCGATCAGCTCCGCCGCGTCGTAGGGCTCGGCGGACAGCGGGTGGCCATCGCTGCCGCAGGCGGTGACGCCCGCACCGAGAGCGATGACCACCAGCGTGCAACCGGCGGCTGTGCGGGTGCCCCGAAGGTGTGCTGTGTGGCTCATGACCTCACGCTATGGAGCTTCGTCAACGTCGGCGCGGTGAGTCGTCCGGACGAGGGAGTGAGGGGCTGGGAAAGGGCCGGGGAAAGGGAGAAGCCCGGACGCTCCTGACGGAGTGTCCGGGCTTCGGCGACGCTCAGCGCGTCCTACTGGGTGCGGTTCTCACCGCGGTAGTACTCGAAGACCCAGCCCCACAGGCCGACCAGCAGGATCGGCGCGGAGAAGTACACCAGCCACCAGCCGACCGCGATACCGAGGAAGGCGAGGGCGCCACCGACGGCCAGCGCCAGCGGCTGCCAGCTGTGCGGGCTGAAGAAGCCCAGCTCGCCGGCGTCGTCCGCGACATCGGCCTCCTTGTCGTCCTGTGCACCCGCGTCGACCCGCCGGGCCGTGAAGCCCAGGTAGAAGCCGATCATGATGGACAGGCCGAAGGCCAGGAAGAGGGCTGTGGTGCCGGCCGGCTCCTTCGACCACACGCCGTAGACGATCGCCACGACGAGGATGAAGACGCTCAGCCACATGAACATCTTGCCCTGGATTCTCACTTGCCGGCCTCCTTGCCACCCGCGAGGGCGCTGGCACCGTGGCCGCCGTGCCCGAGCTCCTCGAGGGCGGCGATGTCCGGGTGATGCAGGTCGAACGCCGGGGACTCGCTGCGGATCCGCGGCAGGGTGAGGAAGTTGTGCCGCGGCGGCGGGGAGGAGGTGGCCCACTCCAGGGAGCGGCCGTAGCCCCAGGGGTCGTCGACGCCGACCGGCTTGCCGTACTTGGCCGTCTTCCACACGTTGTAGAAGAACGGCAGGACCGACAGACCCAGCACGAACGAGCTGATCGTCGAGATCGTGTTCAGGGCGGTGAAGCCGTCGGCGGCCAGGTAGTCCGCGTAACGGCGCGGCATGCCCTCGGCGCCCAGCCAGTGCTGGACCAGGAACGTGCCGTGGAAGCCGATGAACAGCGTCCAGAAGGTGATCTTGCCGAGCCGCTCGTCGAGCAGCTTGCCGGTGAACTTCGGCCACCAGAAGTGGAATCCGGCGAACATCGCGAAGACGACCGTACCGAAGACGACGTAGTGGAAGTGCGCGACGACGAAGTACGAGTCGGAGATGTGGAAGTCCAGCGGCGGCGAGGCCAGGATGACACCGGTCAGACCACCGAAGGTGAAGGTGATCAGGAAGCCGGTCGCCCAGAGCATCGGTGTCTCGAAGGACAGCGAGCCCTTCCACATCGTGCCGATCCAGTTGAAGAACTTCACACCGGTCGGGACGGCGATGAGGAACGTCATGAAGGAGAAGAACGGCAGGAGCACACCGCCGGTGACGTACATGTGGTGAGCCCACACCGTCACGGACAGACCCGCGATCGCGATGGTCGCCGCGATCAGACCCGAGTAGCCGAACATCGGCTTGCGGGAGAAGACCGGGATGATCTCACTGATGATGCCGAAGAACGGCAGCGCGATGATGTACACCTCTGGATGGCCGAAGAACCAGAAGAGGTGCTGCCAGAGCAGCGATCCGCCATTGGCCGCGTCGAAGATGTGCGAGCCGAACTTGCGGTCCGCCTCCAGCGCGAACAGGGCCGCGGCCAGGACCGGGAAGGCCAGCAGGACGAGGACACCGGTCAGCAGGACGTTCCAGGTGAAGATCGGCATGCGGAACATCGTCATGCCGGGTGCGCGCATGCAGATGATCGTGGTGATGAAGTTGACCGAGCCGAGGATGGTGCCGAACCCGGACAGCGCCAGACCCATGATCCACATGTCGGAGCCGACGCCCGGCGAGCGAACCGCGTCCGACAGCGGGGAGTAGGCGAACCAGCCGAAGCTCGCCGCACCGTTCGGGGTGAGGAAGCCGCCCACCGCGATGAGCGAGCCGAACAGGTACAGCCAGTAGGCGAACATGTTCAGCCGCGGGAACGCCACGTCCGGGGCGCCGATCTGCAGCGGCATGATCCAGTTCGCGAAACCGGCGAACAGCGGCGTCGCGAACATCAGCAGCATGATCGTGCCGTGCATCGTGAACGCCTGGTTGAACTGCTCGTTCGACATGATCTGCGTGCCCGGGCGGGCGAGCTCGGCGCGCATGAAGAGCGCCATCACGCCACCGATGCAGAAGAACGCGAACGACGTGACGAGATACAGGGTGCCGATCGTCTTGTGGTCAGTGGTCGTCAGCCACTTCACCACGACGTTGCCGGGCTGCTTGCGCCGGACGGGCAGCTCGTTCTCGTAGGAGCCGGCCTCGGCGGCACCCGCGGGTTCGTTGAGGATGCTCACAGCTGGTTCGTCTCCCGGTTCTTCTCGTGGCTCGTCTGCGCGATGCCGGCGGGAACGTAACCGGTCTGCCCCTTCTTGGCGAGGTCCTTGAGGTGCTGCTCGTAGCGCTCCGGCGAGACGACCTTCACGTTGAACAGCATCCGGGAGTGGTCGACGCCGCACAGTTCGGCGCACTTGCCCAGGAAGGTGCCCTGCTTGTTGGGGGTCACCTGGAAGGCGTTGGTGTGGCCCGGGATGACGTCCTGCTTCATCAGGAACGGCACCACCCAGAAGGAGTGGATGACGTCACGCGAGGTGAGGACGAAGCGGACCGTCTTGCCCTCGGGCAGCCACAGCGTGGGGCCGGGGTTGCCGGTCTGCGGGTTCCGCTCGCCCGGCGTACCGCAGGTGTAGACCCCGCCCGCGTCCGCGGGGAAGTCCTCCTTGTACCGCTTCGGAACGGCGTCGAGTTCCTTGGCGGTCTTGGCGTCGCCCGTGGAACCCTCGACGTTCTCGATGTAGTTGAAGCACCAGCTCCACTGGAAGCCGACCACGTTGACCGTGACGTCGGGCTTCTTCGACAGGTCGAGGAGCTTCGACTCGTCGCGGGCCGTGAAGTAGAAGAAGACCGAGACGATGATGATCGGAACCACCGTGTACAGCGCCTCGATGGGCACGTTGTACCGGGTCTGCGGAGGAATCTCGACCTTGGTGCGGCTGCGCCGGTGGAAGATGACACTCCACAGGATCAAGCCCCACACCAGCACGCCGACGGCGAGCGCGGCAGCCCAGGATCCCTGCCACAGGGAGAGGATCCGCGGAGCCTCTTCCGTGGTGGGGGTGGGCATACCAAGGCGGGGGAAGTCCTCGTATGTGCAACCGGTAGCGGTCGCCAGGACCAGGCCCGCGGTCAGTGCCTGCAGCAGCTTCCGCCGCATCGGGCGCCGCGGCGAGCGGTCGGAGCCGTTGGGACTCACGTAGCGCCTTCCCGAGAGTCTCGCCCGCGCGTCGGCTGCGGCCTTCTCGCTGGTCGGTCGCCGCCCTGCGTCGGGCAGGGGTTTGGATGTTTATGCGGACCAAACCCTACTGGACGCTATTTGGGGTCGCGCGGGGAGGGTACCCAACGCGCCGCGGGTCACCCCGAAGGGATGCCGTGCCCGTCCGGGGGACGCCCTCCGGACCTTCGAGTGCCCGCCTCGGGACCGGTTCTGACACCTCCTCCGGAGCAGGAGTTAGCGTGGGCGTGTGCCCTACTTCGATGCTGCCTCCTCGGCCCCGCTCCATCCCGTGGCCCGCCAAGCCCTGCAGGCCTCCCTGGACGAGGGCTGGGCCGATCCCGCACGTCTCTACAAAGAGGGACGCCGGGCCCGGTTGCTGCTGGACGCGGCGCGGGAGGCGGCCGCGGAGGCCGTGGGGTGCCGGGCGGACGAGCTGGTGTTCACCACCTCCGGGACCCGTGCCGTGCATGCCGGTGTCGCGGGGGCGCTGGCGGGGCGGCGGCGGGTCGGACGTCACCTGATCGTGTCGTCGGTCGAACACTCCTCGGTGCTTCACGCGGCCGAGGTGCACGAGGCGGACGGCGGGACGGTCACCCAGGTCGCGGTGGACCGCGCGGGGGCCGTGACACCTCAGGCGTACGCCGCGGCGCTGCGGCCCAACACCGCGCTGGCGTGTCTGCAGTCGGCCAACCACGAGGTCGGCACCGTGCAGCCGGTGGCCGAAGTGGCCGACGTGTGCCGGGAGGCGGGGGTGCCGCTGCTGGTGGACGCGGCGCAGTCGCTGGGCTGGGGCCCGGTGGCGGGCGACTGGTCGTTGCTGACCGCGAGCGCCCACAAGTGGGGCGGGCCGTCGGGTGTCGGACTGCTGGTGGTCCGCAAGGGAGTGCGCTTCGCTCCGCAAGGGCCCGCGGACGAGCGGGAGTCGGGGCGGGCGGCCGGGTTCGAGAACATTCCGGCGATCGTGGCCGCGGCCGCCTCCCTGCGCGCCGTACAGGCGGAGGCGGCCGAGGAGGCGGTACGGCTGCGGGAGCTGACGGACCGGATCCGGGCGCGGGTGCCGGAGGGTGTGGGGGATGTGGAGGTGGTGGGTGACCCGGTGCGCCGGCTGCCCGGGATCGTCACCTTCTCCTGTCTCTATGTCGACGGGGAGACTCTGCTGCACGAGCTCGACCGCTCCGGCTTCTCCGTCTCGTCCGGGTCGTCTTGTACGAGCAGCACGCTGACGCCGAGCCATGTGCTCAAGGCGATGGGGGTGCTGAGCGAGGGCAACGTCCGGGTGTCGCTGCCGTCCGGGGCGTCGGCGGAGGACGTCGAGCGGTTCCTGCAGGTGCTGCCCGGGGCGGTCGCGGGGGTCCGGGAGAAACTGGGGGCGCCCGCTCCCGAGACGGCGGTACGGGGGGACTCCCTCGTCGTGGACGCGGTGGGCAAGCTCTGCCCGATCCCGGTCATCGAACTGGCCAAGGTCATCGGCGACGTGCCGGTGGGCGGCACCGTGCGCGTACTGGCGGACGACGAGGCGGCACGCCTGGACATCCCGGCGTGGTGCGCGATGCGGGGGCAGGAGTACGTGGGTGAGGAACCGGCGGACCAGGGCTCTGCCTATGTGGTCCGCCGGTTGACCTAGGGGCTGCTGCCCCCCGGCGGACCCTGGTCAGCTCAGGTGCGCCCTGACGTCGTCGGCGGCGTCATGGCCGTACGCCTTGGTGAAGCGGTCCATGAAGTGGGCGCGGCGCAGCGCGTACTCCTGGGTGCCGACCGTCTCGATGACCAGCGTGGCCAGCATGCAGCCGACCTGCGCGGCGCGCTCCAGGGAGACGCCCCAGGCGAGGCCGGAGAGGAAACCGGCGCGGAAGGCGTCGCCGACGCCGGTGGGGTCGGCCTTGCGCTCCTCCTCCGGGCAGCCGACCTCGATGGGGTCCTCGCCGGCCCGCTCGATGCGTACGCCGCGCGAGCCGAGGGTGGTGACGCGGTGGCCGACCTTGCCGAGGATCTCCTCGTCCGTCCAGCCGGTCTTGGACTCGATGAGGCCCTTCTCGTACTCGTTGGAGAAGAGGTACGTCGCCCCGTCCAGCAGTATCCGGATCTCCTCGCCGTTCATGCGGGCGATCTGCTGGGAGAAGTCGGCGGCGAACGGGATGGACCGGGAGCGGCACTCCTCGGTGTGCCGGAGCATCGCCTCCGGGTCGTCGGCGCCGATGAGGACGAGGTCGAGGCCGCCGACGCGGTCCGCGACGGTCTTCAGCTCGATCAGGCGGGCCTCGCTCATGGCACCGGTGTAGAAGGAGCCGATCTGGTTGTGGTCGGCGTCGGTGGTGCAGACGAAGCGGGCCGTGTGCAACGTCTCGGAGATGCGCACGGAGGCGGTGTCGACGCCGTGCCGGTCCAGCCAGGCCCGGTACTCGTCGAAGTCGGAGCCCGCGGCGCCGACCAGGACCGGCCGGGTGCCGAGCTGGCCCATGCCGAAGGCGATGTTGGCGCCCACGCCGCCCCGGCGTACATCGAGCTTGTCGACCAGGAACGACAGCGAGACCGTGTGCAGCTGGTCCGCGACGAGCTGGTCGGCGAAGCGGCCGGGGAAGGTCATGAGGTGGTCGGTGGCGATGGAGCCGGTGACTGCGATGCGCACGGCGTGGAATCTCCCGGGTGGAGGGGGTTGACAGTCCACGCTACCGAATAGGGACGGCGGCGCTGAAGCGGATGGCCGAGGGTGGCGGGTTGTGCCGCAACGGGCGAGGGCGGCGGTGAAGCAGGTAAAACTACCCGATAGTAGATCTTTCTTCGCGGGCCTCGGCGTGCCTACGGTTTCATCATGACGAATCTCGACGCCCCTGCTCCCGCCCCAGCCGACCTGGAAGGCGACCTGGCGTCGCTGCGCGGCGACTGCGCCCGGATGGCTCCGCACTGGACGGTCCCCGACCGGATCGCCACCCGTCCGGTCCCGCCCTCGCTCATCCACGGTGTGACCGTGCCGCCGAAGTCGGCGCGGCTGCTGGAGGCGATGTCGGACTACGGCGACTGAGCCGACCCGCCCGGGAACCGTGTGCTCCCCCGCTGCGTCCCATCGCTGTCCCCTGTAAAGGGGATACGGGATACGACCCATCAGCGGCCCCCTTCCGGCAGGGCCGGGTCACCAGGGACAGCTGTGCAGCCGAAGGAGCGATGCGGTGAACACCGAGCGACCCGACAACGACGACGTCTCGGGCGAGACCGGCGCCACCGAGCCGACCGAGGACGCGCGGGGCGCTGCGGAGGCTTCGGGGACGGCGGATGCGTCTGTTTCTGAGGCGCCGGAGCCTGCTTCGGAGGCGTCGGATACGCCTGCTTCGGAGGCGTCGGATGCGGCAGACACGTCCGCTTCGGAGATGCCGGAGCCTGCTTCGGACGAGTCGGACACCGTGGACGTGTCTGTTTCGGGGGCGTCGGACACGAGCACCGGTGAGTCCGAGGGCGACGGCGACCCCCGGCCTGCCCGGCGTCGCTCCCCCGCGGTCATCGCGTCGGTCGCTGCCGCGGTGCTGCTCGTCGGGGGTGGTGGGGCGTATCT
Source organism: Streptomyces sp. NPDC059866 (assembly GCF_042731325.1). Lineage (NCBI taxonomy): Bacteria > Bacillati > Actinomycetota > Actinomycetes > Kitasatosporales > Streptomycetaceae > Streptomyces > Streptomyces sp. NPDC059866. The sequence continues at coordinate 452,480 of NZ_JBHWJT010000001.1, forward strand.
CGCGGCGTCCGCCGGTGGTGGGGCGGGCGGTGGTGTGGGGTCCGGGGCGCCGGCCGGGGACGGTACTCCCCCGCCGCTGGCCCTCGACGGCTACTCGGAGGGCGCCACGAACGGCATCGCCCCCGGTGAGCCCGACCCGAACGGTGTCACCTACCGGGCCTCCGGCGCGCTCCCGGACGGCCCCGGCTCGGCGCCCGTGTACCGGGCGACGGGTGAGGTCACGAAGGCGGAGGTGACACGGCTCGCCAAGGCGCTCGGCCTCGACGGGACGCCGGTCGGCGAAGGGCAGGCGTGGCGGATCGGGGGCCAGGACGGTCAGGGGCCCAGCCTCCAGGTGAACCGGCAGGCGCCCGGGACCTGGACGTTCAGCCGGTACGTCCCCGGCACCGACAACTGCGAGAGCACCACCGTGTGCGCCAAGGATCCCGGCGCCCCGGCCGCCGACCCGGTGAGCGAGGCGACGGCGAGGAAGGCGGCCGCACCCGTCCTGAAGGCGGTCGGGCAGGACGACGCCGAGGTGGACGCCGGCCAGGTCATGGGCGCCCAGCGGGTGGTGAACGCCGAGCCGGAGATCGGCGGGCTCGTCACATACGGCTGGCCGACCGGGATCACCGTCGGCGCCGGGGGCGAAGTGGTCGCCGGCAGCGGCCAGTTGAAGGCGCCGGTGAAGGGCGACACGTATCCCGTGCTCAGCGCGGCCGAGACGCTGAAGCTGATGAACGCGGCGCAGGAGCCGGGCCACCGGGTCGGCATCGGCGGCTGCGCCAGTCCCGTACCGCTGGAGGACCGGCCTCAGGCGACCTGCGGAGAGGCGACCGGCGCCGCCCCCCGGCCGGAGCCGATCATGGTCGAGGACGCGGTGTTCGGGCTGGCCTCGCACTTCGTCCAGGCACGGCAGACGCTGGTGCCGTCCTGGCTGTTCGAGGTACGGACGCCCGGCGCCGAGGACGGTTTCACGGTCACGTATCCCGCGGTCGACCCGAAGTACCTCACCTCGACGACGCCCAGCGCGCAGCCCAGCCCGCGGCCGAGCGCGCCGGGCGACGAGCCGACGTCGGCGCCGGCCACACGGGACGTGCGAGTGGAGGGCTACACCGCCGAGGGCCGGGAGCTGACCGTGAGCTTCACGGGCGGGGTGTGCGCCGACTACGAGGCGAAGGCGACCGAGAGCGCCGACCGGGTGACGGTGACCGTGACCGAGACGCCGTGGAAGGACAAGGTCTGCATCCTGATCGCCAAGGTCCATCACCGCACCGTGCAGCTCGACGAGCCGCTCGGTGACCGGAAGGTGGTCGGGTCGGACGGCAAGGGGATTCCGCTGGAGAAGCCGGGGGCCCGGCTGCCCGAGTAGGAGCCGAGCCGTACAGCATGAAGGCGGCGGCCCCCGTCTCGGGGCCGCCGCCTTCATGCTGTGTTCAGTTGTTCAGCTCGGTGCACGGCTCAGCTGAAGGAGTCGCCGCAGGCGCAGGAACCGGTCGCGTTCGGGTTGTCGATCGTGAAGCCCTGCTTCTCGATCGTGTCCACGAAGTCGATGGTGGCGCCGCCCAGGTACGGAGCGCTCATACGGTCGGTGACGACCTTGACCCCGCCGAAGTCCTTCTCCACGTCACCGTCGAGGGAACGCTCGTCGAAGAAGAGCTGGTACCGCAGGCCGGAGCAGCCGCCGGGCTGGACGGCGACGCGCAGCGCGAGGTCGTCGCGGCCTTCCTGGTCGAGCAGCGCCTTGACCTTGGACGCGGCGGCGTCGGTCAGGATGATGCCGTCGGTGACGGTGGTGGTCTCGTCCGATACGGACATCTACATCTCTCCCGGGTTGTACGGAGACTGCTTGCCGACGAGTGCAACCGGCAAGGCCGCGGATTCATTCCGGGCCGAGCACTTGCCTTTCTTCTTCTTCATGCTCGCACATGCGTGGCAGGCCGCACAGCGCCCTGTGGACAACGCGACAACGCATCGCGACGCCCAGGTGTCGGGATTCACGTCACATCGACGCTATGGCCATCGTCAAACTGACGTGAAGCGGTTATGATAGATAGCGTCATTTCGACGAAAAGTCGAAAAGGTGTCCCGTATGTCCCGCCGATCCGGATTCCCCGGGTCGGCGAGCCGCAGAAAAGAAAGGGTGCGTGTCGTGACCACCGCCCAGACCCAGGAGCTCGACGTACAGCCGACGCCCCTCGCCCTGCTGCTGCTCGGCCGTGAGGCCGACCCGAGGAGCGAGCGGGGCGTGGAGTGTCCCGGCGACCTGCCCTCGCCGTCCGACCCGGACCTGGTCGAGCGCGCCCGCGCGGCCAAGGAGAAGCTGGGCGACAAGGTCTTCGTGCTCGGCCATCACTACCAGCGCGACGAGGTCATCCAGTTCGCCGACGTCACGGGCGACTCCTTCAAGCTGGCCCGGGACGCCGCCGCGCGCCCCGAGGCCGAGTACATCGTCTTCTGCGGTGTGCACTTCATGGCGGAGTCCGCGGACATCCTGACGAGCGACGACCAGAAGGTCGTGCTGCCCGACCTGGCGGCCGGCTGCTCGATGGCCGACATGGCGACGGCCGAGCAGGTCGCCGAGTGCTGGGACGTGCTGACCGAGGCCGGGATCGCCGAGCAGGTGGTGCCGGTCTCGTACATGAACTCGTCCGCGGACATCAAGGCGTTCACGGGCAAGCACGGCGGCACGATCTGCACGTCGTCGAACGCCAAGCGCGCCCTGGACTGGGCCTTCGAGCAGGGCGAGAAGGTGCTGTTCCTGCCCGACCAGCACCTCGGCCGCAACACCGCCGTCCGCGACATGGGCATGTCGCTGGAGGACTGTGTCGTCTACAACCCGCACAAGCCGAACGGCGGGCTGACCGCCGACGAGCTGCGCGCCGCGAAGATGATCCTGTGGCGGGGCCACTGCTCGGTGCACGGCCGCTTCAACCTCGACTCGGTCAACGACGTGCGCGAGCGCATCCCGGGCGTCAACGTCCTGGTCCACCCCGAGTGCAAGCACGAGGTGGTCTCGGCCGCGGACTACGTCGGCTCGACGGAGTACATCATCAAGACCCTCGAGGCGGCGCCGGCCGGATCCAAGTGGGCCATCGGCACCGAGCTGAACCTGGTCCGCCGTCTGGCGAACCGTTTCGCGCCCGAGGGCAAGGAGGTCGTCTTCCTCGACCGGACGGTGTGCTTCTGCTCGACCATGAACCGCATCGACCTGCCGCACCTCGTCTGGGCGCTGGAGTCCCTCGCCGAGGGCAACCTCGTCAACCGCATCGAGGTGGACAAGGAGACGGAGGCGTTCGCGAAGCTGGCGCTGGAGCGGATGCTGGCACTGCCGTAAACGCTGGTCCGGCTCTGCCGTAAACGCCGGTAAGGGGTGCCCTCCCAGGGAGGGCACCCCTTACTCATGCGATCGGTGAGCCTCAGACTCCGGCCGGCTCCGGGGACTTGTCCTCGTCGGCCAGGGGTGCCGCGCCGGACTTCTTCGCCCGCTTCGCCGCCCGCTTCTTCGCCCGGCGCTCCTTGCGGAGCTCCAGCATCGCGTACAGCGTCGGGACCAGGAGCAGGGTCAGCAGCGTGGAGCTGATCAGACCGCCGATCACGACCACCGCCAGCGGCTGGGCGATGAAGCCGCCCTCGCCGGTGATGCCCAGGGCCATCGGCAGCAGGGCGAAGATCGTCGCCAGGGCCGTCATGAGGATCGGGCGCAGACGGTGGCGACCGCCCTCGACCACGGCCTCGACGACGCCGTAACCCTGCCTGCGGTACTGGTTGATGAGGTCGATCAGCACGATCGCGTTGGTCACCACGATGCCGATCAGCATCAGCATGCCGATCATCGCGGGGACGCCCATCGGGGTGTCCGTGGCGATCAGCAGGCCGATCGCGCCCGTCGCGGCGAACGGGATCGACACCAGCAGGATCAGCGGCTGGGCGAGCGAACGGAACGTCGCGACCAGCAGCATGAACACGATCGCGATCGCCGCCAGCATCGCCAGACCCAGGTTGGCGAAGGCCTCGTCCTGGTCCTCGGAGACACCGCCGATCTCGGCCGTGGCGCCCTCCGGGAGGTCCAGCGCGTTGATCTCCGACTGGAGGTCGGCGCTCACCGCACCCGTGTTGTCGCCGGTCGGCTTGGCGGTGATGGTCGCCGCGCGCTGACCGTCGATCCGGGTCATGGAGACCGGCCCGTCGACGACCCGCACGGTCGCGATGTCACCCAGCTTCACCGGGCCCAGGGAGAGGTTCTTCAGCTGGGCCATGGTCTCGGCCGGCTTCGCCGACTTGATGACGACGTCCCGCTCGGTGTCGTCCAGCGTCGCCTTGGCCGCGGTCGTACCGCGCACCGCCTGCGCCACCGCGGCACCCAGCGTCTGGTCGTTGAAGCCGGCGGCGGCCGCCTCGTCCTTGGCCGTCACAGAGATGCGCGGCACGCTCTGCGCCAGGTCGCTGGTGACGTCGGTGACGTCGTCCAGGCCGGCCACCGCCTTGCGGACCTCCTCGGCGGCCGTGCGCAGCACATCCGCGTCGGCCGCCTTCACGACCACGCTCAGGTCCTGGCTGCCGAAGCCGTCACCGGCGGCGATGGTGGTCGTACCGATACCCGAGAGGTCCGCCAGGCCCTTCTCGAGGCGGTCGTGGACGTCCTCGTACGAGGCCGAGTCGTCCAGCATGACCGAGTACAAGGCCTGGTTGGTGTCCGTGCCGCCGCCGAAGGCGGCCATGAAGCCGGACGAACCGACCGTCACCTGGTAGTCCTTGACGCCCTCGGTGTCGGCGAGGAGCTGCTCGACCTTCTGCGCCTGGGCGTCGGTCGCCGCCAGACTGGTGCCCGGCTTCAACTCCTGCTTGACGGTGAGGACCTCCTGCTCGCCCTGGTCGAAGAAGTTGGTCTTCAGCAGCGGCGCCATGCCGAAGGTGCCGATGAGGACCACGACCGCGATCGCCACGCTGGTCAGGCGGCGACGGGTGGCGAAGCGCAGGACGGGGACGTAGAGACGCTGGAGCCTGCTCTTCGCCTCCTTCTCCTCCGCCTGCCGGCGCGCCTCGTCGGCGTCCTCGGGGGTGCCCTTCGGGGCGCGCAGGAACCAGTACGACAGGACCGGCACGACCGTCAGCGAGACCAGCAGGGACGCCAGCAGGGCGGCCGTGACGGTCAGGCTGAACGAGCCGAACAGGGCGCCCACCATGCCGCCGACCAGGCCGATCGGCAGGAACACCGCGACCGTGGTGAGGGTCGAGGAGGTGACCGCGCCCGCGACCTCGCGGACCGCCTTGAGGATCGCCTCCTGGCGCTCCTCGCCGTAGCCGAGGTGCCGCTTGATGTTCTCCAGGACCACGATCGAGTCGTCGACGACCCGGCCGATCGCGATGGTCAGGGCGCCCAGGGTGAGCATGTTCAGGGACAGGTCCCGCGTCCACAGCACGATCAGGGCCAGGACGACGGAGAGCGGGATGCTCACCGCCGTGACCAGGGTCGAGCGGATCGACGCCAGGAAGACCAGGATGACGAGGACCGCGAAGACCAGGCCCAGCGCGCCCTCCGTCGTCAGGCCCTCGATGGACTTCGACACCGCCGGGCCCTGGTCGCTGACGACCGTGACGGTGGCACCGGAGCCGAGGTCCTCCCGCATCTCGGGCAGCTTGTCCTCGACCGCGTTCGAGATGGCGACCGCGCTGCCGTCGTGGTCCATGGTGACGGCGACGGCGAGGCTGGGCTTGCCGTTGGTGCGGGTGAGGGAGTCGGCGGTGGCCTGCTCCTCCTTCACCGTGGCGACATCGCCCAGGCGTACGGGCTTGTCGACGCCCTCGCCGGTGATCATCAGGTCCTTGATCTGCTTCAGCGAGGTGAAGGCGCCGCCGACCTGCACGGTGCGGTTGCTGCCGTCCTCGTCGAAGGAGCCGGCCGGGACGGTGGCGCCGCCCGCCTGGAGGGCCTGTGCGAGGGTCTGCGTGGTCAGGCCCGCCTTGGCCAGCTCCCGGTCGTCCGGGGTGACGGCGACCTGGAGGTCCCGTACGCCCTCCACGGAGACCTGGCGGACACCGTCGATGCCCTTCAGGTCCGGGACGACGGTCCGGTCGAGCCGGTCGGCGAGGGCCTGCTGGTCCTCGTCGGAGGTGACGGCGAGGATGACGGTCGGTATGTCGTCCGTGGAACCGGCGACGACCTGCGGGTCGACGTCGTCCGGGAGCTGCACGCGGGCCCGGTTGACGGCCTGCTGGACATCGGCGACGAGCTGCTTGGTGTCGTTGCCGTAGTCGAAGGACGCCATGATCACGGCGTTGCCCTCGCTCGCCGTGGAGGTGACGCCTGTGATGCCGTCGACGGCCTCGAGGTTGTCCTCGATGGGCTCGACGACCTGCTTCTCGACCACGTCCGGGGACGCGCCCTGGTACGGCGCGAGGACCGACACCATGGGCAGTTCGATGGTGGGCAGCAGCTGCTGCTTGAGCTGCGGGATCGCGATCGCACCGAAGGCGAGCGCGATGATGGACATCAGCCCTATCAGGGCCCGTTGCGCGAGGCTGAATCTTGACAGCCAGGACATGGGTCAGCGTCTCTCTTCCGTGGCCTGAGCGGAGGGGCGGGCGCACAGGTGAGCGCCCACCCCACCACCCTGAGCCATGGGAAACCGCCGATCCGTCGCCCCCAGGTCCATTTCCTTATACGGCGCATACTGCGGGTGGAGTAGGGACGCGATGCGGTCAGTCCACCCTTGGACGTACCAGCCCCGACTCGTACGCGATCACCACGAGCTGCGCCCGGTCCCGCGCGCCGAGCTTGGCCATGGCCCGGTTGACGTGCGTCTTCACCGTGAGCGGGCTGACCTCCAGCCGCTCGGCGATCTCGTCGTTGGAGTGCCCGCCCGCCACCTGGACCAGCACCTCGCGCTCGCGCCCGGTGAGCGCGTCGAGCCGCTCGGAGCGGGCTGGATCGCGGTCCGGGGAGTCGCCGCCCTGGGCGAGGAAGCGGGCGATCAGGCCCTTGGTGGCGACCGGGGAGAGCAGCGCCTCCCCGTCGGCCGCGACCCGGATCGCGGTGAGCAGTTCGTCCGGCTCGGAGCCCTTGCCGAGGAAGCCGGAGGCGCCCGCGCGCAGCGACTGCACCACGTAGTCGTCGACCTCGAACGTCGTCAGGATGACGATCCGGACATGGGCGAGAGCGGGGTCCGCGCTGATCATGCGGGTGGCGGCGAGACCGTCCATGCCGGGCATCCGGATGTCCATCAGGACGACGTCGGCCCGCTGCTCCTTCGCCAGCCGTACCGCCTCCGCGCCGTCGGACGCCTCGCCGACCACCTCCATGTCGGGCTCGGAGTCGACGAGCACGCGAAAGGCGCTGCGGAGCAGCGCCTGGTCGTCGGCGAGCAGGACACGGATCGTCATACGGGGTCCTTCGCTGGGCTGCTGCGGGTCTTGACCGGCAGGATCGCATGGACGCGGAAACCGCCGCCGTAGCGGGGACCGGTGGTGAGGGTGCCGCGCAGGGCGGTGACCCGCTCGCGCATGCCGAGCAGTCCGTGGCCGCCGCCGGTCACCGGGCCGTCGTCGAGGACGGTGCCGTCGTCGAGGACGGTGATCTCGATGTTCGGTCCCACGCGGACGATGCTGACCTCGGCCTTGGCGGCGGCGCCGGCGTGCTTCTGCACATTGGTGAGGGCTTCCTGGATGACGCGGTACGCGGCCAGGTCGACGGCGGCGGGCAGGGTCGTGCCGTGGTCGGCGCGGGCGACCTCGATGTGCAGGCCGGCGCTGCGGAAGGTGCCGACGAGTTCCTCGAGGCGGTCCAGGCCCGGGGCCGGTTCCGTGGGGGCCTCGGGGTCGTCGGACTGGCGGAGCAGGCCGACGGTGGCGCGCAGCTCGTTGAGCGCGGAGCGGCTGGCTTCGCGTACGTGCGCGAGGGCCTCCTTGGCCTGGTCGGGGCGCTTGTCCATGACATGGGCGGCGACCCCGGCCTGGACGTTGACCAGAGCGATGTGATGGGCGACGACGTCGTGCAGGTCACGAGCGATACGCAGCCGCTCCTCGGCGACGCGGCGGCGGGCCTCCTCCTCGCGGGTGCGTTCCGCCTTCTCGGCGCGCTCACGGATGGCGTGCACGAAGTCGCGGCGGCTGCGGACGGCGTCGCCACCGGCGGCGGCCATGCCGGTCCAGGCGAAGATGGCGAGATTCTCCTGCGCGTACCAGGGTAGGGGGCCGGCGAGCATGGCCGCGCCGGTCAGCACGGTCATGGTGAGCAGACCGACGCGCCAGGTGGTGGGGCGGTCGGTGGTGGAGCCGACGGTGTAGAGGGCGACCACCGCGGACATCGCGACGGGAGCTCTGGGGTCGCCGGTGATGCACTCGACGACGGAGAGGGTGCCGGTGATGAGGAGGATCCGCATCGGCGCGCGGCGGCGGAACACCAGGGCGGCTGCGCCGAGGGCCATGAGGACGAGGCTGAGGGGGTCCGGGGTGCGTACGCCCCAGCTGACGGCGTACTTGCCGTGCGGGTCCACGAACGAGCCGGCCACCATGCAGATCAGTACGCCGGCCGCCAGTGCCGCGTCCAGTGCCATGGGGTGCGCCTTCAGCTGGCGGCGGGCGCGGTCGAGGGTGGTCACGGGTGTTTACGGTAGCTGGGGTGGGGGTCGCTGCGAATGGTGCCCGGCGTTCGGTGGGGGTGGGAGCGCGGCCCGGCGCTTACGGGGTGCCGCCCGCGCCCACCCTCCCCCACTCTCGGCTTCGCTCGAGCGGGGGGACCCCCATCGCCCTGGGGTCCCCCTCTAGGAGGAGGCACGACTGCCCGCAGCTACGCCGGGTTCAGCCCGGGATCAGGTCGTCGTCGCTCAGGAGTTCGCGGACCTCCTCCAACGTCGCGTCAGGGGACGGGAGGATGAGTTCCGATGGTTCCAGGGAGTCGTCGGGGAGCGGGTCGCCCAGGTCGCGGACCGTGGTCAGGAGGGCCTGGAGGGTGCGGCGGAAGCCGGGGCCGTCGCCGTTCTCCATTTCGGCCAGGAGTTCGTCGTCCAGCTTGTTCAGCTCGGTGAGGTGGCTGTCGGCCAGCCTCACCTGCCCCTCCCCCATGATCCGTACGATCATGTCGCCCTCCTCGGCGTGGGCCCTACTGCTTGTCGAAGCGCGGGGTGTCCTGCGGCTGCTGCTGGGACTGCTCCTGCGACTGGCCCGTGCCGCCTTCGATGGCCTGCTGGCCACCGGACGTGCCACCTGCCAGCTCCGCCTTCATGCGCTGCAGTTCCAGCTCTACATCCGTACCACCGGAGAGCCGGTCCAGCTCGGCCTGGATGTCGTCCTTGGCCATGCCGGTGGGGTCGTCGAGGGCGCCGGAGGCGAGGAGTTCGTCGATCGCGCCGGCGCGGGCCTGGAGCTGCGCCGTCTTGTCCTCCGCCCGCTGGATGGCCAGACCGACGTCACCCATCTCCTCGGAGATGCCGGTGAACGCCTCACCGATGCGGGTCTGGGCCTGCGCCGCCGTGTACGTCGCCTTGATCGTCTCCTTCTTCGTACGGAAGGCGTCGACCTTGGCCTGGAGGCGCTGCGCCGCCAGGGTCAGCTTCTCCTCCTCGCCCTGAAGCGTCGCGTGCTGCGTCTCGAGGTCCGTCACCTGCTGCTGGAGCGCGGCGCGGCGGGACAGCGCCTCGCGGGCCAGGTCCTCGCGGCCCAGCGCCAGCGCCTTGCGGCCCTGGTCCTCCAGCTTGGTGGACTGCGACTGGAGCTGGTTGAGCTGCAACTCCAGGCGCTTGCGCGAGGTCGCGACGTCCGCGACTCCGCGGCGCACCTTCTGGAGCAGCTCCAGCTGCTTCTGGTACGAGTAATCGAGGGTCTCGCGCGGGTCCTCGGCCCGGTCAAGGGCCTTGTTCGCCTTCGCGCGGAAGATCATCCCCATACGCTTCATGACACCGCTCATGGGCTTCGCGCGCCCCCTTCTGACGTCCAGCTCCAGCTCTGCGACAGAACCCACAGTACGGGCCCTGCATCCATTGACGCACTGTTCGGGGACGGATGCGCTCATCCCCAAGGACGACTGAGTACGCTCCTGCTCCGGCGTAGGGAGTAGGTGGTCCCCGGGTATGCCCCGAGGGGACCCGAGGGCGTACACATCGTCCCCTCTGTCCCCTTACAGACGACTGGTGTTGCGGGATCGTTCCCCGCGGGACTGGGGTCCATGCCCCCGTACCCCGTACCCTTGGGTTTTGTGTTCCGTAGCCGTGCCAAGGAAGAGAAGGCCGCAGTCGCCGACAAGGCGTCGCTGACCGACTCCAAGCAGACCCGTGACCCGCAGGCCCCGAAGGGCCGGCCGACGCCCAAGCGCAGTGAGGCCCAGTCCCAGCGCCGCAGCGTCGCCAATACGTCGATGACGCGCAAGGAGGCCGCCAAGCGGCAGCGCGAGGAGCGCCGTGCCGCGCTGGACCGGCAGCGCCAGGCGCTGGCCTCCGGCGACGAGCGGTATCTGCCGGCGCGGGACAAGGGGCCGGTCCGCAAGCTGGCGCGCGACTTCATCGACTCGCGGTTCAACATCGCGGAGTTCTTCCTGCCGATGGCCGTGGTCATTCTCGTGCTGAGCATGGTGCGGGTGCCCGCGCTGCAGACCATCGCGCTGCTGCTGTGGCTCGTCGTGATCGTGCTGATCGTGCTCGACTCGTTCGTCACCGGCTACCGCCTGAAGAAGCGGCTCGCCGAGCGCTTCCCCGACGACAACAAGCGCGGTGCGGTCGCCTACGCGCTGATGCGCTCCCTCCAGATGCGCCGACTCCGGCTGCCGAAGCCGCAGGTCAAGCGCGGAGAGCGGCCCTGAGCGCGGCTTCGTTCTCCGGGGGTGCAGCAGGTACCTGGCTCAACGGTCTCGACGGGCTGCGGGATGTCGTATCACTGGAACTGGTGGCCCGGCAGCTCGACGAGCAGATAGCCGGGCGGTTTCCGGTCGGGCAGCGGCTGCGGGTGCTCGACGTGGGGATGGGCCAGGGGACGCAGGCGCTGCGGCTGGCCCGGGCCGGTCACCAGGTGACGGGGATAGAGAAGGACTGCGCGATGCTGTCCGCGGCGCGGACGGCGCTCGCCGCGGAGCCGGAGGGGATCCGGGAGCGGGTGCGGCTCCTCGAGGGGGACGGGCGGGACACGGGGGTGCACTTCCTGCCGGGCAGCTTCGACGTGGTGCTCTGTCATGGCGTGCTCATGTACGTCGACGATCCCGATCCGCTGCTGGCGGGCCTGGCGCGGATGCTCGCTCCGGGCGGGCTGCTGTCGCTGCTGGTGCGCAACGGTGACGCGTTGGCCATGCGGCCGGGGCTGTCCGGGGACTGGAGTGCCGCACTGGCGGCCTTCGACACGACCGCGTACCGGAATCGGCTGGGGCTCGATGTACGGGCGGACCGGCTGGGCACGCTGACCGCCACCCTCGCCGGGATCGGCGCGCCGCTGCACGCGTGGTACGGGGTGCGGGTCTTCACGGACACCGCTACGGACGGGGCGGAGCTGCCGGCCGACGTGTCGGTACTCCTGGCAGCGGAGGAGCGGGCCGGGCGGACGGATCCGTATCGGGGGGTCGCTGCGTTGCTGCATCTCTGCGGAGTGCGTGGATAGCAGGCTGGGGGCTGCCCGTTCGGGTGAGCAGCGCAGGGCGGACGCGTCGTGCCGAGGGGAGACTCGGGGCATGGCCGCTCCCTCGTTCTTGATCGTGACCCACGCCCTGCGTCGCCTCGTCCTCGTCGGTGCTCTCTCGGCCGCCCTTGCGCTCGTCGCCGGGTGCACCGGCTCCGGTTCGTCGGGCGAGCCGGAGTCGACGACCAGGCAGGCCGCGCTGCCGGTGGCCGCCAAGGACCTGCAGGACGACTACCAGAGGGTGATCGAGGACGTCCTGCCGTCGGTCGTGCAGATCCAGGGGCGCGACGAGCTGGGATCGGGCGTGGTGTACGACGACCGGGGGCACATCGTCACCAACGCGCATGTCGTCGGCAAGCAGAGGACGTTCGCCGTGACGACGGCGAACAGCGAGGACGTGCTCACCGCCGCACTCGTCTACTCGTACCCGGAGCAGGACCTCGCCGTCATCAAGCTGGACAAGGCCCCGAAGGGCCTGAAGGCGGCGGCCTTCGCGGACTCGGCCAAGGTCGAGGTGGGGCAGATCGTGCTGGCGATGGGTTCGCCGCTCGGGCTGTCGTCGAGCGTGACGCAGGGGATCGTGTCGGCGACCGGACGGACCGTCACCGAGGGCAGCAGCGACGGCGGTACGGGCGCGACGATCCCCAACATGGTGCAGACGTCGGCCGCCATCAACCCCGGCAACAGCGGCGGCGCGCTGGTGAACCTCGACAGCCGGGTCATCGGCATCCCGACGCTCGCCGCCGTCGACCCCGGCCTCGGGGACAGCGCCGCGGCCGGCATCGGGTTCGCGATCCCGGCGTCGATGGTGAAGACGGTCGCCGACCAGATCATCAAGGAAGGCAGGGTCACCGACTCGGGCCGGGCGGCGCTCGGCATCACCGGCCGTACGGTCGTGGACGACCGGTACCGGCCCGCCGGGGTCGCCGTCGTCGAGGTGATCGAGGGTGGGGCGGCCGAGCAGGCGGGGATCGAACCCGGGGACATCATCACGCGGCTGGGCGACGACGACATCACGACCATCACCTCGCTCGCCGAGGCGCTGGCGACCGCGCGGCCGGGCGAACGGACCACGGTGACGTTCACCCAGAACGGCGACGAGCGGACCGTCGGCGTGAAGCTGGGCGAGCAGTGAGGACGGGGCGGCCCGGCCGCCGGCCGCCCCCTGCCCCGGCTACGCCTCGTCCGCGTGCAGGCTCATCGGTCCGTAGATCTCCGTGGCGTCCTCGAACAGCCGCACCTGGTCCGCGCCTCCGGCGAGCAGTTCCTTCCAGTACTCCCCGATCCAGGACTCGGCGTCCCCCTGCGTGGTGAACTCCTCGGGCTGCACCGCGGGCTGGACCTCCGTCCCGTCGGCCTTCTCGAACCGCCACGTCCATGCCGCCATGTACGCCTCCCAGGTGTCAGCACGCCGGATCTTGGTCCGGCTCCCGCCCTGAGCCTATGCGTTCCGCCGGGTGCCGTCTTGGGGCTGCGGGTGATCTGTCACCGTGCGGGCTGTGGGGGCTGGTCCCGGCCTTTTCGCTCGCCCGCGCCTGCGGGGTGCCGCTGCGCCCACCCTCCCCCACTCTCGGCTTCGCTCGAGCGGGGGGACCCCCATCGCCCCGGGGGTCCCCCCAGGCCCTTGAGGCACTGGGGGAGGCACGACTGCCCGCAGCTGCGTAGGCGGCGGGGCCCGGGCGCGCAGTGTCGGCGGCCAGCGGTGAAAATCGGGTTCGTGGAACTGACTCTGCTCGGCACCGGTGCCCCGGCGGGACTGCCCCGCCCCGACTGTCCCTGCGCGGCCTGCGCGACCGCGCTCGGCGTGGATGCGCGGGCGGCCACCGCCGCCCTGGTGGACGGGGCGCTGCTGCTCGATCTGACGCCGGGTGCGGCGTTCGCGGCGGCGCGGGCAGGGCGTTCGCTGTCGGGCGTACGGCAGGTGCTGCTGTCGCATCCGCACGACGGTCCGCCGGTGGAGGTGCCGGCCGGGCTGCCGCAGCCCGGACGGGTGCCGGACGGGCGGGAGTTGGTGCTGCTGACGGGGCATCGGGTGCGGGCGGTGGCGATGGACTCGCCGGGCACGGGGTACGCGGTCACCGGGCCGGACGGCCAGCGGGTGCTGTATCTGCCGCCGGGCGGCGCACCGGCCGGACTGGAGGAGGGCTCCGCCCAGGCCGAGCCGTACGACATGCTGCTCGCGGACGTGGTGGGGCGGCCGGACGGACTGGCCCGGTTGCGGGCGGTGGGCGCGGTGGGGCCGACGACCGATGTCGTCGCCGTCCATCTGGACCACGACGTGCCGCCGGGGGCCGAGTTGCGGCGGCGGCTGGCGGCGGCCGGGGCGCGCGCGGTGCCGGACGGGACGACGCTGGCGGTGGGGGCGTACGAGGATGTGCCGGACGTGCCGCGGCGGACGCTGGTGCTGGGCGGGGCGCGGTCGGGGAAGTCGGTGGAGGCGGAGCGGCGGCTGGAGGCGTTCCCCGATGTGCTGTACGTCGCGACGGGCGGCACCCGGAACGGGGACGGCGAGTGGGCGGAGCGGGTCGCCGCGCACCGGGAACGACGACCCGGGTCGTGGCGGACGACGGAGACGTGCGATCTGGTGCCGTTGCTGAAGGAGGACGGGCCGCCGCTGCTGATCGACTGTCTGTCGCTGTGGCTGACCGACGCGATGGACTCCGTCGGGGCGTGGGACGACGCCGAGTGGGCCGCCGGGGGTGAACGTGCGTTGCGGGAGCGGGTGCGCGAGCTGACGGAGGCGGTGCGGCAGACCCGGCGGGTCGTGGTCGCCGTGTCCAACGAGGTCGGGTCGGGGATCGTGCCGGCCACGGCGTCGGGGCGGCGGTACCGGGACGAACTCGGGCGGCTCAACGCGGCGTTCGCGGGTGAGTGCGAGCAGGTGCTGCTGGTGGTGGCGGGGCAGGCGGTGCTGCTGCGGGGGTGACCGTCCGCCGCCGCTGCAGGGTCAGGTGCGGCGGGCGACGATCCGGTAGGCGTTGGCGAAGCGGGTGCGGCGGAGCAGGGGCGCCAGGGTGTGGTCCGCGGCGCCGGCTGCCGCCGTCAGGGGCAGGGCGGCGCACCGGAAGGTCGTACGGACTGTCTGCTGGAGCGGGGTCGGTGCGATCGGCCGCCACGGGGTGTCCGGGTCCGGCAGGACGTGGGACAGAGCCAGGGACAGGGCTGTTGACAGGTCGTGGGGCCGGTGGGCCGGGTGGTGGTCGGCGGTGACGATCGTGCAGCCGTGGGACTCCAGTTCCCTGCGGAGGTTGTCCAGCGGGATCAGGTGCAGATGGCGGGGCAGGGTGTGCGGGAGCCACCACTTGCCGAGCAGCCGGGCGAACACGCACTTCGGGTCGGGGGCTTCGAGGATGAGGTGGCCGCCGGGGCGCAGCGCGGTGACGGCGGCCCGGATTTCCGCGCGGGGGGCGGGGGTGCGGTCCAGGTGGTGGAGCAGGCTGACGACGTCGTAGCGGGCGCTCACGCGTGCGGTGAGGCCGGGGGCGGCGAGGTGGCCGACGTACGCCTCCTCGATGTGGCCGGCCGCGCGGGCCCGCAGCACACGGTGGGTGGGGTCGACGCCGTCGAACGCCGTGTACGGGAAGAGTTCCCGCGCCGCCTGCGGGAAGTGCGCGTCGCCCGTGCCGACGTCCAGCCAGCTCTCCGGCTCCGGGAAGGGCAGCAGCGCGCGGGCGGCCGCCCGGAGCCGGCGCCGGCTCGGCCGGGGGTCGTGCGGGTACCGGTGGTGGAAGGCGAGGCCCTCGGGTGAGAGAGGCGGGTTCAGGAAGGTGTGGCCGCAGTCCCGGCACTCGTCGAGCGTGAAGGTGCCCGGCTTGTGCTGGAGCAGGTCCGGGGCGGTGAAGCGGGTGAGCAGGCGGGCCGAGCCGCACCAGGGGCAGTCGGCGCGGCGCGGGGCGTGGAAGCGGTCGGTGCCCAGGGCGAGTTCGGCGAAACAGGCGGCACGGCGTCGCTCGGCCGCCGCTGTGTCGGGGGGCGTGGGTGGCATCGGCGGCTCCCGGGAGACGACGGACGGAGACCTACGGCAATCCGCTGCAAACCGGAACGTATGGGATCACGATCTTGGGTGCAATGACATCGTGGGTGAGCGATGGCCATGTGGCGCCGTCCTGTTCGATCGAGGCCGGTACTGTTCGGCGAATGAGCTCGCTTAATCTCGACGACTTCACCGATCTGATCGAGCGCCCCGACGGTGGGGTGCGCCGCGACGCCGAGGCGCGCCGGGAGCGTCAGATCGTGCCGCCCGGTTCGCTCGGGCGCCTCGACGACCTGGGTGAGTGGCTGGCCGCGGCGCAGGGCGCCGTACCGGTGCGGCCGGTGGAACAGCCGCGCGTGGTGCTGTTCGCCGGTGACCACGGTGTCGCGGAGTTGGGAGTGTCGGCGCGGCCCGCGGGCAGCGCCGCGGAGTTGGTGCGGGAGGTGCTGGAGGGCGGCCGTCCGGTGTCCGTGCTCGCCCGGCGGCTCGGTGTGCCGGTGCGGGTCGTCGACATGGCCCTGGACTGCGATCCGGGGACGCTGCCCGAGGACGTCGTACGGCATCGGGTGCGGCGCGGCAGCGGCCGGATCGACATCGAGGACGCGCTGACGGCCGAGGAGGCGGAGGCCGCCTTCCGGGCCGGGGTCGCGGTGGCCGACGAGGAGGCCGACTCCGGTACGGATCTGGTCGTGCTGGGCGATGTGAGCGTGGGCGGCACGACGGCGGCCGGGGTGCTGGTCGCCGCGCTGTGCGGAACCGACGCCTCCGTGGTGACCGGGCGGGGCGGCCTCGCGATCGACGACCTGATGTGGATGCGCAAGTGCGCCGCGGTCCGGGACGCGCTGCGGCGGGCGCGGCCGGTGCTGGGAGACCAGTTGCGGCTTCTGGCGACGGTGGGCGGTGCCGACCTCGCCGCGATGACCGGGTTCCTGCTGCAGAGCGCCGTGCGGAAGACGCCGGTGATCCTGGACGGGGTGGTCGTCGCCGCGTGTGCGCTGGTGGCCCAGCGGATCGCGTTCCGGGCGCCGGACTGGTGGCTGGCCGGGCACAACAGCGGGGAACCGGGACAGGCCAAGGCGCTGGACCGGATGGCCCTGGAGCCGCTCCTCGACCACGGGATGAAGGTCGGCGAGGGCGTGGGCGCCCTGCTGGCACTGCCCCTGGTACAGGCCGCGGCGGCACTGGCGGCGGAGCTGCCCGAGAAGGCGGAGCCCGAGAAGGCGGACTCGGTGACGGAGGAGCAGACGGAGGCCGGCGAGACGGCGTAGGAAGCTGCGCAGGCGGCGAGTGCGGGCGTCCCGGTGGCGGCCGGGGCCGTCCGGCGGGGTGCCGCTGCGCCCGCCCGGTGAGGGCCGTACGGGCCGATCAGCGGTGTTCGAGGGCGTGGGGCCGGTCCGGGTCGGGCGTGCCGCCGATCCAGTCCTGGAGTCTGCGGCTGGGGCCCGCCCAGCGGCGGTCGTGGTGGTAGGCGCGCAGCTGGGCCCGGGCGCGGGCGCGGGGGCGGCGGCGGTAGAGGCGTTTCGCCCAGGGGGAGCCGGGGCGGGCCAGACGGATCGCGCCGAAGAGGGCGACGAAAGGAAGGACCACCCCGAAGATCGCGATACGCACCTTGCCCTTGGCGAGGGCGATGAGGGCGAGCAGGAAGTTCCCGGCGATCACGCTGATCGCCGACCCGCGGTCCTGGAGGTCGTCCTCGCTGAGGTCGTTCACCCCGAACGGGGCGAAGCCGAGGAGGATCAGGCCGACCAGGGCGGTGGTGAGCACGACCGCCTCGACGCTCTTGCGGCCGGCCTCGGTCCAGTAGACGTCGGCCAGATGCAGGATCAGCGCGAACTCGTCCAGGACCAGGCCCGCGCCGATCCCGAAGACGACGGCGGCGAGGGCCGAGCCGAAGCCGTGCTGCCCGCCGGCGACGGCACAGAAGCCGCCGATGACCGTGAGGACCACGCCGGGGACGACGTGGTGGATGTGCACGCCGCCCGCGCTGACGTTGCCGAAGGGGCCCTTGCCCGCCCGGATGAGGCGGGTGATGACCCGGGTGATCACGAAGGTGACGACGAAGGCGGTCAGGGCGAGGAGCAGGGGGAGCTTGCCGGGTTCGACGATGTTGCGCTCCAGCCACACTCCCATGGGTCCAGTTTGACCAGGTTCTCCGCAAGGTGCTCCCCAAGTCCTCGCGTACGCTGCCGGGATGCCCGAGTTCCCGCCCCTGCACGGCCTTCGCTTCGCCTTCGGCACGCTCACCGCCCTTCCCGTCACGGTGATCCGCTGGGACCGGGGAGCGGCGCGGGGCGGAATGCTGTGCGCGCCGGTCGTCGGCCTCGTCGTCGGGGGCTGTGCCGCGGGGGCCGGCCTGCTGCTGCTCCTGCTCGGCGCCGGTCCGCTGCTCGCCGCCGTCGGCGGTGTCGCCGTGCCGGCGGCGCTCACCCGAGGGCTGCATCTCGACGGGCTGGCCGACACCGCGGACGGGCTGGGCAGCGGCAGGCCCGCCGAGGACGCGCTGCGGATCATGAAGCAGTCGGACATCGGGCCGTTCGGGGTGATCACGCTCGTCTTCGTGCTGCTCGCCCAGGTGGCGGCGCTGGCGCAGCTCTACGACGCCTCCTGGGCGCGCGGTGCGCTCGCCGCCGTCGTCTCGGCGGCCGCCGCCCGGCTGGCGCTGACCCTGGCCGCCCGTGGCGGGGTGCCGCCGGCCCGGCCGGAGGGGCTGGGCGCGGCCGTCGCCGGAGTCGTCCCGGCGCGCGGTGCGCTCGGCGCGGCCCTCGCGGTCACGGGGGCCGCCGCTGCCCTGGGGGCGCTCTTCGGACCGTACGACATCGCCCGTACCGCCCTCGCGGTCGTCGCCTCCGTCACGGTCGCCGAACTCCTGCTGCGCCACTGCATCCGCCGCTTCGGCGGAGTCACCGGCGACGTCTTCGGCGGCCTCGCCGAAACGGCGGCGACGACCGCGCTGGTGGTTCTCGCACTCGGCCAGTGACCCCACGGGTGTGACCCGGCTCATGAAGTGCGAGGATCGGGACATGGCGACGACGCCACCCAGAGGTGAACGCCTGCAGGCATGAGGGAAAGCCTGCCGGGCGTAGTCTCGTGTCCGGTGTCCACGTGCCCGGACGAATACCGCGCGTGAGGTGCACCTGGGGTCGGCTGTCGGGCCCGGTCGACCCACCCCGTTCGACCCCTGCAACTTCACATCGGAAGCGAGATTTCACCACCGTGACTGCTCTGACTCTCAGCACCGCCGCGGCGCCCGGCCTGCGGGCCGACGCGATCGTGATCGGTGTCTCCAAGGGCGACAAGGGCCCGGTCGTCGCACCGGGCGCGGAGGCCGTGGACCAGGCGTACGACGGCGGGCTGGCCGGCGTCCTCGAGACCCTCGGTGCCTCCGGGGCCGAGGGCGAGATCACGAAGCTGCCCGCGCCGTCCGGTTTCAAGACGCCGCTCGTGGTGGCGGTGGGCCTGGGCGCACTGCCCGAGAAGGACGTCAACGGGGGCGCGTACGGCGCGGAGGCGCTGCGCAGGGCCTCCGGCCTCGCCGCCCGCGCGCTGGCCGGCTCCAAGAAGGCGGCGTTCGCCCTGCCGGTCGCGGACGCGGCCGCCGTCGGCGCGATCGGCGAGGGCGCGCTGCTCGGCGCGTACTCCTTCGACGTGTACAAGGAGAACGCGCAGAACGGCACCGCCGCCAAGGGCAAGAAGAACGGCAAGGCCCCGCTCGCCGAGGCCGTCGTGCTCGGCGCCAAGCCCCGCGACAAGGCGCACAAGGCGGCCGTCGAGCGTGCCACCGCCGTGTCCGAGGAGCTGAACCGCGCCCGCGACCTGGTCAACACCCCGCCGAACGACCTCAACCCGGAGGCCTTCGCCGCGGTCGCCCAGGCCGCTGCCAAGGAGAACGGCATCAAGGTGCAGGTGCTCGACGAGAAGGCGCTGGCCAAGGGCGGCTACGGCGGCATCCTCGGCGTCGGCTCCGGCTCGGCGTCGGCGCCGCGCCTGGTGAAGCTGTCGTACACCCACTCCAAGGCGAAGAAGCACCTCGCCTTCGTCGGCAAGGGCATCACCTACGACTCGGGCGGCATCTCGCTGAAGCCCGCCGGTCACAACGAGACGATGAAGTGCGACATGAGCGGCGCGGCCGCGGTGTTCGCGGCCGTCGTCACCGCCGCGCGCCTCGGGCTGGAGGTCAACGTCACGGGGTGGCTGGCGCTGGCCGAGAACATGCCGTCCGGTTCGGCGACCCGTCCCGGTGACGTGCTGCGGATGTACAGCGGCAAGACCGTGGAGGTGCTGAACACCGACGCGGAGGGGCGGCTGGTCCTCGCTGACGCGCTGTGGGCGGCGTCCGAGGAGAAGCCGGACGCGATCGTGGACGTGGCGACGCTGACCGGCGCGATGGTGCTGGCGCTCGGCAACCGGACGTTCGGTGTCATGGCCAACGACGAAGCGTTCCGCTCCGCGGTGCACGAGGCCGCGGAGGAGGTCGGGGAGCCGGCCTGGCCGATGCCGCTGCCGGAGCACCTGCGCAAGGGGATGGACTCGCCGACCGCCGACATCGCGAACATGGGTGAGCGGATGGGCGGCGGGCTGGTCGCCGCGCTGTTCCTGCGGGAGTTCGTGGGTGAGGGCATCACGTGGGCACACCTCGACATCGCCGGGCCCGCCTTCAACGAGCAGGGGCCCTTCGGATACACGCCGAAGGGTGGTACGGGGTCCGGGGTGCGGACGCTCGTCCGGCTTGCCGAGCTGACCGCTTCGGGTGATCTGGGCTGAGGTTCGCCCACTGACTCGGGGCTCCTTGTCGTACGGCGGCTCCGCCGGGCGGTCGCGCCCGCCCGGCGGAGCCGCAGATCGACAAACGAGCGTGCGACGTATCACACCCCGGCCCCGCGTCTCGTCCCGCGATGACAAGTGCGAAGATGGGGCTCGGCAGGACAGGGCCCCCCAAAGGGCCGAAGCAAAGCGGCCGGACACCAGCCGCCCAGCCGGTCATCGTCGACCGGCGTACGGCGCACATGCATGGAGGACGTGACGTGGCGAACGACGCCAGCACCGTTTTCGACCTAGTGATCCTCGGCGGTGGTAGCGGTGGTTACGCCGCGGCCCTGCGCGGGGCCCAGCTGGGCCTGGACGTCGCCCTGATCGAGAAGGACAAGGTCGGCGGCACCTGCCTGCACCGGGGTTGCATCCCCACCAAAGCCCTGCTTCACGCGGGCGAGATCGCCGACCAGGCGCGCGAGAGCGAGCAGTTCGGCGTCAAGGCGAGCTTCGAGGGTATCGACGTCGCCGGTGTGCACAAGTACAAGGACGAGGTGATCTCCGGCCTGTACAAGGGTCTGCAGGGGCTCATCGCCTCCCGGAAGGTCACCTACATCGAGGGTGCGGGCCGGCTGTCCTCCCCCACCTCGGTGGACGTGAACGGTCAGCGGATCCAGGGCCGCCACGTACTGCTGGCCACCGGCTCCGTGCCGAAGTCGCTGCCGGGCCTGGAGATCGACGGCAACCGCATCATCTCCTCGGACCACGCCCTGGTCCTGGACCGCGTGCCGAAGTCGGCGATCGTGCTCGGCGGCGGTGTCATCGGCGTCGAGTTCGCCTCCGCCTGGAAGTCCTTCGGTACGGACGTCACGGTCATCGAGGGCCTGAAGCACCTCGTCCCCGTCGAGGACGAGAACAGCTCGAAGCTGCTCGAGCGCGCCTTCCGCAAGCGCGGCATCAAGTTCAACCTGGGCACCTTCTTCCAGAAGGCCGAGTACACGGCCGACGGTGTCAAGGTCACCCTCGCCGACGGCAAGGAGTTCGAGGCCGAGGTCCTCCTCGTCGCCGTCGGCCGCGGCCCGGTCTCCCAGGGCCTGGGCTACGAGGAGGCCGGGGTCGCCATGGACCGCGGCTACGTCCTCGTCGACGAGTACATGCGGACGAACGTCCCGACGATCTCCGCGGTCGGCGACCTGGTCCCGACCCTCCAGCTCGCGCACGTCGGCTTCGCGGAGGGCATCCTGGTGGCGGAGCGGCTGGCCGGTCTGAAGGTCGTCCCGATCGACTACGACGGCGTGCCCCGGGTGACGTACTGCCACCCCGAGGTCGCCTCCGTCGGTATCACCGAGGCCAAGGCCAAGGAGATCTACGGCGCGGACAAGGTCGTCGCCCTGAAGTACAACCTGGCGGGCAACGGCAAGAGCAAGATCCTCAAGACCGCGGGCGAGATCAAGCTCGTCCAGGTCAAGGACGGTGCCGTGGTCGGCGTCCACATGGTCGGCGACCGCATGGGCGAGCAGGTCGGCGAGGCCCAGCTGGTCTACAACTGGGAGGCGCTGCCCTCCGAGGTCGCCCAGCTCATCCACGCCCACCCGACGCAGAACGAGGCCCTCGGCGAGGCCCACCTGGCCCTGGCCGGCAAGCCGCTGCACTCCCACGACTGACGCTCTCGGTCATCGGGCGCGACGACACAGACTTCCGCAATTCGTAAGGAGCAACCGAAACCATGGCGGTTTCCGTAACCCTTCCGGCGCTCGGCGAGAGCGTCACCGAGGGCACTGTCACCCGCTGGCTGAAGGCCGAGGGTGAGCGCGTCGAGGCCGACGAGCCGCTGCTCGAGGTCTCCACCGACAAGGTCGACACCGAGATCCCGGCCCCGGCCGCCGGTGTCCTGGCCTCCATCAAGGTCGCCGAGGACGAGACCGTCGAGGTCGGCGCCGAGCTGGCCGTCATCGACGACGGCACGGGCGTGCCCGCTGCCGCCCCGGCCCCGGCCGTCGAGGAGGTGCCCGCTCCGCCGGCTCCCGAGCCGGCTCCGGTCGCCGAGGCCCCGGCCGCCCCGGCCCCGGCTCCGGCTGCCGCCCCCGCGGCTCCGGCCGGTGGCGCCGCCGAGGGCACGGACGTCGTCCTGCCCGCGCTCGGCGAGTCCGTCACCGAGGGCACCGTCACCCGCTGGCTGAAGTCGGTCGGCGACAGTGTCGAGGCCGACGAGCCGCTGCTCGAGGTCTCCACCGACAAGGTCGACACCGAGATCCCGGCGCCCACCTCGGGTGTACTGCTGGAGATCACGGTCGGCGAGGACGAGACCGCCGAGGTCGGCGCCAAGCTGGCCGTCATCGGCGCTCCCGGTGCGGCTCCGGCCGCTGCCCCGGCCCCGGCCGCCCCGGCCCCGGCCGCTGCTCCGGCACCCGCGGCCCCCGCCGCACCGGCTCCGGCACCCGCCGCACCGGCTCCGGCGCCCGCTGCTCCGGCCGCGCCCGCCGCTGCCGCCCCGGCTCCCGCGGTCCCGGCCCAGCCCGCTGCTCCGGCGCCCGCGCCGGCCGCTCCGGCTCCGGTCACGCCGACGGCTCCGGTACCCGCCGCCGCTCAGCCGACCGACGAGGGCGCCTACGTCACCCCGCTGGTGCGCAAGCTCGCCGCCGAGAACGGCGTCGACCTGTCCACCGTCAAGGGCACCGGCGTCGGCGGCCGGATCCGCAAACAGGACGTCCTGGCCGCCGCCGAGGCCGCGAAGGCCGCCGCCGCTGCTCCGGCTCCGGCCGCTGCCGCTGCTCCGGCCGCCAAGAAGGCGCCGGTCCTGGAGGTTTCCCCCCTCCGTGGCCAGACCGTCAAGATGCCGCGCATCCGCAAGGTCATCGGCGACAACATGGTCAAGGCGCTGCACGAGCAGGCCCAGCTGTCCTCGGTCGTCGAGGTCGACGTGACCCGTCTGATGCGGCTGCGCGCCCAGGCCAAGAACTCGTTCGCGGCACGCGAGGGCGTCAAGCTCTCCCCGATGCCGTTCTTCGTCAAGGCCGCCGCGCAGGCGCTGAAGGCCCACCCGGTCATCAACGCCAAGATCAACGAGGCCGAGGGGACCATCACCTACTTCGACACCGAGAACATCGGTATCGCGGTGGACTCCGAGAAGGGCCTGATGACCCCGGTCATCAAGAACGCCGGTGACCTCAACATCGCCGGTATCGCCAAGGCCACGGCCGACCTGGCGGGCAAGGTCCGCGGCAACAAGATCACGCCGGACGAGCTCGCGGGCGCGACCTTCACCATCTCCAACACCGGCTCGCGTGGCGCGCTGTTCGACACGATCATCGTGCCGCCGGGTCAGGTCGCGATCCTCGGCATCGGTGCCACGGTCAAGCGCCCGGCCGTCATCGAGACCGAGGAGGGCACGGTCATCGGCGTCCGCGACATGACGTACCTGACGCTCTCCTACGACCACCGCCTGGTGGACGGCGCCGACGCGGCCCGTTACCTGACGGCGGTCAAGGCGATCCTGGAGGCGGGCGAGTTCGAGGTCGAGCTCGGCCTCTGATTTCTCCGACAGCACCTGACAGGTCGTACGGCGCCCCCGCCCGGAGCTTTCCGGGCGGGGGCGCCGCGCGTTACCGGGGCGTGTAAGTCTCGTCTCACCTGCGCGAAAGCGCCCCCGCGCGCCCCTCAGGGACGGTCCGGCGGCCTTATTGTCTAAACGTCAAACGCCCCGGGGTCTGGATTGCCCCTCCCTAAGGAGCCCTCATGACCGCGCCCGTCGTCCACTCGCTGCGCGAACAGATCCGCGAGCACATCCTCGAGGGGATCATCAGCGGACGCTGGCAGCCGGGCGAGCGGATCGTGGAGCGGCGCATCGCCACCGAACTGGAGGTCAGTCAGACGCCGGTGCGGGAGGCGCTGCGCGAGCTGGAGTCGCTGCGGCTGATCGAGTCGGCGCCGAACAAGGGCGTACGGGTGCGGAACCTGACGGCGGCCGACCTGGAGGAGAGCTACCCGGTCCGGGCCGGTCTGGAGGCGATCGCGGCGGAGCTGGCCGCGGAGCGGCTGTCCCAGGACTGTTCGGCCCTGCAGCCGCATGTCGCCGCCCTGTACGAGGCCGACCGCAAGTCCGACGGCACGGCCCAGGTACGGCACACGGTCGCCTTCCACCGCGAGCTGGTCCGGGCGGCCGGCAACTCGGTGCTGCTGCACACCTGGGAGGGCCTCGGCATCGAGGTCTTCACGACGCTTTCCATCCGCTGGCTGGGCACGGTCCAGCAGTCCTACGCCGAGGAGCACGAGGAGTTGGTCGAGGCGTTCCGGCGGCGCGATCCGGACATCGGCCGCCTGGTGAAGGAGCACGTGCTGGGCTGCGCGCCGCGCGCCGCCGACGATCACGCCTGATTTCGGGATTCGCTCATGCCGTAAGCGGGCACTCGGACTCTCCCCCGTCGGCCGATGGTGGAGGCCGCGCGTGATCTGGCCACAGCTGTCCTCCGTGCTCACCAGGCCCGTGCTGCCCGCGTCCGTGGTGCCCTCGACGACGGCCGCCGTCGCCTCGACGGTCCGGGCCGTCGCACAGGGGCTGACCGGCGTACCGGCGGCGCTGCCGTTGGTCGGGCCGATGCTGCGGCCCCACGGGCCCCGGCTCTGGCGGACCCCCGGAGGCGTGCAGATCGAGGTACGGCGCCTGGGACGGGCCGGGACGGCATCCGCGGCACGTGAGCTGGAGGCCGCGCTGCGCCGGGTGACGGGGGTGAGCCGGGCCGAGGTGAACGGCACGCTGGGCTGCGTGTACGTGGGCTGCGGGCCGGAGACCGATCCGGAGACCCTGGTCGGCGTCGTCGCCGCCGCGGACGCGGCCGCCGAGGAGGAGGCGCTCCGTGCCGGGCGCGCCGGGGGCGTGGATGCGGGGCGGTCGC
This sequence comes from Streptomyces sp. NPDC059866, assembly GCF_042731325.1. Classification (NCBI taxonomy): domain Bacteria; kingdom Bacillati; phylum Actinomycetota; class Actinomycetes; order Kitasatosporales; family Streptomycetaceae; genus Streptomyces; species Streptomyces sp. NPDC059866. Next base: position 477,665 of record NZ_JBHWJT010000001.1, read on the forward strand.
CGGTGGGCTACCCCGGGGCGGCGGGGGCGCGGATCGGCTCGGCCGTACGGCTCGGAGCGGGCCTGGTGGCGGTGGGCGTGGCATCGGTGGGGAACGCCGTCGGGCTGCGGGGTCTGCCGCCGGTGGTGATCTCGGCGCTCCAGCTCGTGGAGTCGATGCCGCCGCTGCGTGAGGGCCTCGCCCGCCGGATCGGCGAGCCGGCCGCGGAGCGGGGCTTCGCCGCGGCAAACCTGGTGGTGACGACGCTGACGTACCGGCCGCTGGGTGCGATGGTGGCCGCCGTACTGGCCGCTGCCCGGTACGCGGAGGTGCAGGCCCGCCGCGCGGCGTGGGGGAACTGGGCGCGCAGGCTGGCCGTGCACGAGGGCACGTACCGCCACGACGCCGTCCCGGGCTACGAGCGGCCCGCACCGCTGCCCCCGGGCCCGGGCGAGCGGTACGCGAACGTGGCGGCGCCGGCCTCCCTCGCGGCGTACGGGCTCACCACGCTCGGCAGGCTCGGTCACGACCGCGCGCTGGCGCTGCTGATCGCGGGGACGCCGAGGGGCCCGCGGTTCGGCCGGGAGGCGTTCGCGTCCTCGGTGGGCCGGGCCGTCTCCGACCGCGGGGCCCTGGTGCTGCGGCCGGAGCCGCTGCGCCGGCTGGACCGCATCGACACGGTGGTCCTCGACGCCCGGGTACTGGCCGACGGCGCCTGGACGGTGGAGAACGTCCTGCGGCTGCCCCCACCCGGCCCCCTGAGGCCGGGCCCGCCGGACCCCGGGGGACACACCGGCGGCACCCCGCAGACCGGCGATCCCAAGGGCGACGGGCCGGGAGACGACGAGATTCACGCACGTATCCACGAGCTGATCGCGCCCGACGGCCCGCCGCCCAGGTGGCGGGCCCGGCACGGTGGAGTGCCGTTGCCTGCGCGGCAGTTGGGGGGCTGGGAGCTGCGGCCGTTGACGGGAGCAGCCCTCGCTCCGGGCGGTACCGGCGCACCCGCGGCGACGGCCGCACAGGCCCGGCAATGGGCCGAGGAGGGCGCGCAGGTGATGTTCGTCCTGCGGGACGGCACCCCGGTGGCCGTGGCCGCCCTGGTGCCCCAACTGCACCCGCTCGCCCACCACTTGGTGCGCGCGGCGCGGGAGTGCGGGCAGGTGCGGCTGGTGGGCGGCCCGCCCGGTCTGCACCGCCGGTTCGGGCTCGCTCAGGCCGCGCCCACCGGGCACCGGCGTACGGCCGCCCTGGTGCGCTCCCTCCAGGCCGACGGGCACGGTGTCGCGGTGGTCTCGGCACGGACCCGGCGCGCGCTCGTCCGCGCGGACCTGGGCATCGGGGTGATCACCGTCGCCCGGCACGTGCCGTGGGACGCCGATGTCGCCGCCCCGCCCGATGTCGTCCACCTGCTGCTGACGGCCCTGCCGGAGGCCCGGCGGATCAGCCGGCTGTGCACCCGGCTGGAGGTCGTCGGCGCCGCGGCGGGCTCGGGCCTCGCCCTCCTGGTGCCCCGCCCACGGGCCTGGGTGCGGGCCCGCCTGGTGACCGACGGGGTGACCATCGCCGGGATCGCGGCGGGCTTCTGGGCAGGCTGGCAACTGCACGGCCGTCCCGCCCCGGCCGCCGCCGAGCGCACGCCCTGGCACGCCATGACGGTACGTCAGGTGATGGCCCGTCTGGGCACCTCGTCCCGCGGCCTGGACGAGGCCGAGGCCGCCCGGCGCAGGCAGTTCGAGGGCCATGACCGGCACGACGGCGCCGTCACCCTGATCGGCCGGGTCGCGGAGGAACTGGCCAATCCGCTCACGCCCGTTCTGGCGATCGGCGGCGGCATCTCGGCGGCGCTCGGCTCGGTGCTGGACTCCCTGCTGATCGGCGGGGTGCTCGGCGTGGACGCACTGGTCGGCGGGGTGCAGCGGCAGCAGGCCGACGAGGCGGCGGAACGGCTGGTCGAGGCGACCTCGGCGCGGGTGCGGGTGCGGCGGCCCGGCCGGGCCGAGACGGTGGAGGCGGCCGGTGAGCATCTGGTGCGCGGCGACGTGATCGAGCTGCGGGCCGGGGACGCGGTGCCGGCGGACTGCCGGGTGGTGCGGGCGACGGGTCTGGAGGTGGACGAGTCCAGTCTCACCGGTGAGTCGCTGCCGGTCGTGAAGAGCGCCGCGCCGACCGCGGCCCGGACGGTCGCGGACCGGACGTCGATGCTCTACCAGGGGACGACGGTGGCGGCCGGCCAGGCCCTCGCCGTGGTCGTCGCCACCGGGACGGCCACCGAGGCGGGCAGTGCGGCGGAGGCGGGCCCCGAGGGCGAGCCGCCGGAGAGCGGTGTGGAGCGGCGGCTGAAGGCGCTGGGCCGGTGGTTCCTGCCGCTGTCCATCGCCGCCGGGGTCGTCCTGTTCGCCGTCGAACTGCTGCGCAGGCGACCCGCGGGCGCCGCCCTGGGCTCCGCGGTCAGCCTGTGTGTCGCGGCCGTACCGGAGGGGCTGCCCTTCGTCGCGACGGTCGCGGAGCTGGCCGCGGCGCGCCGGCTGTCCACCCGCGACACCCTCGTCCGCAGCGCCTCCACCATCGAGGCGCTGGGCCGCACCGACGTCCTGTGCTTCGACAAGACCGGCACGCTCACCGAGGGCCGGATCAGCCTCCAGCAGGTCTCCGACGCCCTGGAACGCCGTCCGCCCGACCGGCTCACCCCGGCGCTGCGCCGGATCGTCGCCACGGCGGCCCTGGCGGGTCCGCGGGGCCCGGCCGCAACGCTCGCCCACCCCACCGACCGTGCCATCGCGGCGGGGGCCGAGCTGCTCGGCGCCGCCCCGGAGCGGGCCGCCGGGCTCGGCTCGGACAGCTGGGAGCAGCTGGCGGAGCTGCCGTTCGAGCCGGGGCGCGGCTTCCACGCCGTGCTGGGGCGGGCGGACTCCGAGGCGCGGATCGCCGTCAAGGGCGCACCAGAGGTGGTACTGGCCCGCTGCGACCGGATCCGCCGCGATGATGCCGCCGAACCGTTCGGGGACCGGCAGCGGGAGGAGATCGAGGCGGAGATCGACCGGCTGGCCCGGCGCGGTCTGCGGGTCCTCGCGGTCGCCGAGCACGTCCTGCCGACGGGCGGGCCGCCGGAAGGTCCCGCCGAACTCGCTGACGAGGACGTCGACGGGCTGTGTCTGCTGGGCCTGCTGGGCCTGGCGGACCCGGTGCGGGCCACGGCCGCTCAGAGCGTGGACCGGCTGTCCCGGGCAGGCGTACGCATCGTCATGCTCACCGGGGACCATCCCAGCACCGCCGCCGCGATCGCCCGGGAGCTGCGGCCCGAGGAGGAGCCCCGGCTGATGACCGGGGCGGAACTGGACGCCCTGGACGACGACGCGCTCGCCCGGACGCTGCCGGACATCACGGTGTTCGCCCGGGTCACCCCGGCCCACAAGGTCCGTATCGTCACCGCGCTGCGCTCGGCCGGCCGGATCGTCGCCGTCACCGGCGACGGTGCCAACGACGCGCCCGCCATCCGGATCGCCGACGTCGGTATCGCCCTCGGTTCACGGGCCACCCCGGCCGCCCGCGCCGCCGCCGACGTCGTCGTCACCGACGACCGTATCGAGACGATCGTCGACGCCTTCGTCGAGGGCCGGGCCATGTGGGCCTCGGTGCGCAAGGCGCTGGGCATCCTGCTCGGCGGCAACCTGGGAGAGATCGTCTTCACCCTGGCGACCACGCTGCTCACCGGGCGCAGCGCGCTGAACGCACGCCAGCTCCTCCTGGTGAACCTGCTCACCGACATGCTGCCCGCCATGGCGATCGCCGCCCGGCCGCCCGCCGACCACGCCGGCCGGCTGCTCGCGGAGGGGCCGGAGGCCTCGCTCGGCAGGGCGCTGACCCGCCACATCCGGCTGCGCGCCGTCCTCACCACGGCGGCGGCCACCGTCGCCTGGGTGCTCGCCCGGGCGACCGGCACCCGGGGGCACGCCGACACGGTCGCCCTGGTCGCCCTGGTGACGTCCCAGTTGCTCCAGACGCTGGTGGACGCGGGCCGCGATCCGGTGGTCGCGTCGGCCGTGGCGGGGTCCCTGGTGGTGCTGGGTGTGGTGGTGAGCGTGCCCGGGCTCAGCCACTTCTTCGGCAGCCGGCCGCTGGGCCCCGTGGGCTGGACGATCGCGCTGGCCTCGGCGGCGGGGTCGGTCGTCGTGCCGGCCGCGGCGCAGGGCATCGCCGGGATGCAAGGCAGATTTCACCTGATGGACACCGTAGTGCAGCCTCGTGGATGACATCGACCCGGACAAAGGATCCGTACCCCGCACACTGCACACGAAAGGCGGCTCACCATGCCGCACATCCTCACCACGATCGTCACCCAGGTGGCCGTCGCCCTGATCGAGGCCGCCCTGGTGCGCCTGTTCATGCAGCTCTGGAAGTCGTTCGGCGCCACCGCACGTCCGGTGGCCGCCCACGCCTGACCGGACCACGGAGTCCCCCTGAACGCACGGGGCGTTCGGGGGACCGCCCCTTCCGCACCCCGAGCCTGGGCGAGCCGCCCAAGTTAGCCACCCGCACCTCATCTGAGCAGGGAAAACGCGGCACCGCGTGCCTGCCGCAAAGGCACCGCGTGCCTACTTTCTCGCAATCAAGAGGTTTTCCCCCTCAACCCTTTGATCGATCATCGATCAGAGAGTTACAGTCGCCGACGGGCCACGCGGCGGAAGCCGCAAGGTGCCACAGCACCAGAGCCTCACGCCCTGTCCTGCCAAAGACCAAGGGCACCCCCGAACCCTTACCGATGAGGGAACCCCCTTCGACTGAGGAAGGCGGCGACATGACCGACCCCAACGCCATCCAGCCGAGCGAGCTCGACCAGCTCCCGGACCGCGACCCGGAGGAGACCGCCGAATGGCAGGCCTCCCTGGACGCTGTCGCCAAGGCGGCCGGGCCGCACCGTGCCGCGTACCTGATGCGCCGCACGCTGGAGCGCGCCGAGGGCGCCGGCATCGCGCTGCCCAAGCTGCTCGAGACCGACTACGTCAACACCATCCCCACCGCCGCCGAGCCGTCCGTGCCCGGTGACGAGGAGATGGAGGCCCGGATCACCGCCTGGAACCGCTGGAACGCGGCCGCCATGGTGACCCGCGGCTCGAAACACGGCGTCGGCGGCCACATCGCCACCTTCGCCTCCGCGGCCTGGCTGTACGAGACCGGCTTCAACCACTTCTTCAAGGGCAAGGAGGCCGACGGGTCCGGCGACCAGCTCTACATCCAGGGCCACGCCTCCCCCGGCATCTACGCCCGCGCCTTCCTCGACGGCCGGCTCAACGAGCACCACCTCGACAACTTCCGCCGCGAGTCCGGCGGCAACGGCCTCCCGTCGTACCCGCACCCGCGCCGCCTCCCCTGGCTGTGGGAGTTCCCGACGGTGTCGATGGGCCTCGGCCCGCTCTCCGCGATCTACCAGGCGCGGTTCAACCGCTACCTCACCAACCGCGGCATCAAGGACGTCTCCGCCTCCCACGTCTGGGCCTTCCTCGGCGACGGCGAGATGGACGAGCCGGAGTCGACGGCGGCCCTCGCGCTGGCCGCCCGTGAGGAGCTGGACAACCTCACCTTCGTCATCAACTGCAACCTGCAGCGCCTCGACGGCCCGGTCCGCGCCAACTTCAAGATCGTGCAGGAGCTGGAGGCCCAGTTCCGCGGCGCCGGCTGGAACGTCGTCAAGACGCTGTGGGGCTCCGCCTGGGACGAGCTGTTCCAGCTCGACACCACGGGCGCGCTCGTACGCCGCCTGCGCCAGGTACCCGACGCCCAGGTGCAGACGTACCAGACGCGCGACGCCGCCTACATCCGCCAGGACTTCTTCGGCGCCGACCCGGCGCTCGTGGAGATGGCGAAGCTGCTGAGCGACGACAAGATCCTCGACTGCTTCCACTTCTCCCGCGGTGGTCACGAGCCGCGCAAGGTGTACGCCGCGTACAAGGCCGCCGTCGAGCACAAGGGCGCCCCGACCGTGATCCTGGCCCAGACGGTCAAGGGCCACACCCTCGGTACGGGCTTCGCGTCGAAGAACGCCAACCACCAGATGAAGAAGCTGTCGGTGGACGAGTTCAAGGCGATGCGGGACCTGCTGGGCCTGCCCATCGCCGACAGCGCGTTCGTCGACGGTGTCGTGCCCTACGCCCACCCCGGTGCCGACTCCCCCGAGGTGCGCTACCTCCAGGAGCGCCGCGCCGCCCTCGGCGGTCCGGCCCCGGCGCGTCGCGTCCACCCGGTCGCGCCGCTGCCCGCGCCCGCCGAGAAGGCCTTCGCCTCCTTCGACAAGGGCTCCGGCTCGCAGAACCTGGCGACCACGATGGCCTTCGTCCGCCTGGTCAAGGACCTGGTCCGCGACAAGGAGACGGGTAAGCGCTGGGTGCCGATCGTCCCCGACGAGGCGCGCACCTTCGGCATGGAGAGCCTGTTCCCCTCCCTCGGCATCTACTCGCCCAAGGGCCAGACGTACGAGCCGGTCGACCGCGACCAGCTGATGTACTACAAGGAGGCCAAGAACGGCCAGATCCTCAACGAGGGGATCACCGAGGCCGGTTCGATGGCCGACTTCATCGCCGCGTCCACGTCGTACGCGACGCACGGCGAGACGATGATCCCGTTCTACATCTTCTACTCGATGTTCGGCTGGCAGCGCACGGCCGACCAGATGTGGCAGCTCGGCGACCAGCTCGGCCGCGGCTTTCTCGTCGGCGCCACGGCCGGTCGTACGACGCTGACCGGTGAAGGCCTGCAGCACGCCGACGGCCACTCCCCCGTCATCGCCGCGACCAACCCGGCCGCGCTGACGTACGACCCGGCGTTCGCCTACGAGATCGCGACGATCGTGAAGGACGGTCTGCGCCGCATGTACGGCGAGGCCGCGCCCGGCGAGGACCCGGACGTCTTCTACTACCTGACCGTCTACAACGAGCCGCTGCCGCAGCCCGCGAAGCCGTCGGGCCTCGGCATCGACGAGGGCATCGTCAAGGGCCTGTACCGCTTCAACACGGCGGAGTCGGCGGGGCTGTCCCCGGCGGCGAACGCCCCGCGCATCCAGCTGCTGGGCTCCGGCACGGCGATCCACTGGGCGCTCAGGGCGCAGCAGCTGCTCGCCGAGGAGTGGGGCGTGGCCGCCGACGTGTGGTCCGCGACCTCGTGGAGCGAGCTGCGCCGGGACGCGCTGGAGGCCGACGAGGCGCTGCTGCGCGGCGAGGAGCGGGTGCCGTACGTCCGTCAGGCGCTGCAGGGCGCCGAAGGGCCGGTGCTGGCTGTCTCCGACTACATGCGCCAGGTCCCGGACCAGATCGCGCAGTGGGTCGAGCAGGACTACTCCTCGCTGGGCGCCGACGGCTTCGGTCTGTCGGACACCCGTGAGGCCGCCCGCCGCCACTTCGGCGTCGACGCCGAGTCGATCGTCGTCGCGTCCCTGGCCCAGCTCGCGAAGCGGGGCGAGGTCAAGGCGACAGCGGTGAAGGAGGCGCGGGAGCGGTACGGCCTGTAGGTCCGGAGGGGGTTTTCGCCCCCGCCGCCCCTGCCCGTCCCGTCCTTCTGGGGCTCCGCGCCTCAGACCCCACTCCTCGAACGCCGGAGGGGCTGAGTGGTTCAGCCCCTCCGGCGTTTGCGCGCGAGGCGCTGCAGGACGCGGACGCCCCGGACGCCGGCTGGTGGGCGACGCCGGCCCTCCCCGGGGAGCCCGAGGAGGTCACCCACACGCGGCTCGCGGAGCTCTGCCGTCGATAACAATCCGCCGCACTCCACGTGCGTCCCATCCGTCCAGGCCCGATGCTGGACCCGTGATGGACGAGACGGAGTTCTGGGAGCTCGTGGACACCACCCGCGAGGCCGCCGAGGGCGACCCCGAGGAACAGGCCGACCTGCTCGTCGACCGGCTCTCGCAGATGGACCCCGAGTCGGTGCTCGACTTCGCCCGTCACTTCGAGGCCCGCTACAACCGCTCCTACCGCTGGGACCTGTGGGGCGCCGCCTGGGTGCTGCTCGACGGGGCCAGCGACGACGCCTTCGACTTCTTCCGGTGCTGGCTGATCGGCCAGGGCCGCGAGGTGTTCGAGGGCGCCCTGCACGACCCGGACTCGCTCGCCGACCTGCTGGACGACTTCGACGAGGAGATCGACGGCGACGGCGAGGAGCTCGGCTACGCGGCCGACGAGGCCTACGAGCAGCTCACCGGCACCGTCGCCCCCGATCTCGGCATCCCGCCCGCCGCCGCGGAACCGGAGGGCACGCCGATCGACCTCGAGGACGACCGGGTGCTGGCCGAGCGGTATCCGCGGCTGTGGGAGCGCTTCAAGGAGTGACGCCCGCTCAGGCGGCCCTGCGCCGGCTCGGGTCCGACGGGATGTACGCCTGCGTCTGACCGGCCTTCATCAGGTGGTGCAGCGGGGCCGCGTTGGCCTGGTCCAGGGCCGAGGCGGTGACCGCCGCCGGTCCCAGAACGACCGTCACGACCGCGCAGAGCACCGTCCAGGGGCCGCGCCGAGCCCCGGCCCACGTGGACGTCCCGGTTTCCGTACGACTGCTGCTGCTCATGATCCCCACCTCCGGTCGGCTGGTGGCCACGACGGTAGGGCGGCCGCCTCTGAGCGGGCTGCGGCGCGGCTGTGGCCTCCCTGTGGGCCTCATGTTCTGCCCTGGAGCCGGGCGGCCCGTTCCCTGATCTCCGGCAGCCGTGCGGTCAGGGCCGCGCCCGGGCAGCTGGTCTGGAAGCCGTCGGTGTGGCCGGCCAGTGCCGGCAGTCTGGCGGAAGTACCGGCGGTGAAGCGGCTCTTGCTGTTGCTGGAGACCAGGCGGACCCGGGTACGCGGGTCGGTGTCCGACAGGCCCAGCTTCCAGGCGGCCAGCGCCGCTATCGCGTCGGTCATCACCTTCGGTGTCTCGACACCCGCGGTGAAGGTGCCGATGGCGGCGATGCCGGCGGTGCGGTGGTTGAAGCCCTGGGTGTGGGCGCCGGTGACGGGGCGGTCGACGCCGCCCGCACGGCCCTCGTAGATCGTGCCGCAGCGGTCGACGAGGAAGTTGTAGCCGATGTCGTCCCAGTGGCGGACGCCGGTCTGGCCCGTGTACAGGTGGCGGATGATGCGGGGGGCGTCGGCGCACTTGTAGCCGTTGGGCGAGTCGGTGTGGTGCACGAACACGGCGACGACCTTGTCGTCGTAGCGCGGCGGTGGCTGCCGGCCGGGGGCCCCGCCCTGCTTCAGCCATACCGACCTCGGAACGACCCGCGGCTTGGGCGCGGTGTACGGGGCGGCATGGCGGGCCGCGAGCGCACGGTCGGCCCGGGCGGCCGTCCCGGAGCGGTCCACGCCGTGCGCGCACAGCGCCAGAACGGCCACCGCGGTGAGCCCGGGCAGGCAGCCCAGCAGCCCCACCGCGGTGCCGGGTCCGTGCACGGCACGTCGTCGAGCGCCTCGCCCTCGCCAAGGGCCATGAGGGAACACGCACATGACCCCACTGTCGGCCGGATGCGGTCCGCCCGCGATGTGTGGTGTGCCACCCGGTGGAACCGTCGTCCTGGTCCGCGGCGTTTTCCGAGGTACATGCATGCGTGGCCGGTTTCCGACCGACACGCGCGCGTGGCTGATCATTGGGCTCTTCTCACGCGTACTAAGACGTGCCGGGCGCGTACCGACGCGTACCGACGGGGACTGGAGAAAGGCGGCTCCGTGGACCTGCTCGACATCCTGCTGGTGCTGGTGATCCTGGTCTACGCCGGTTCCGGGTACCGGCGCGGACTGGTGGCCGGCTGTGTCTCGCTCGCCGGGTTCGTGGGCGGTGCGGTCATCGGCGTGTGGATCCTGCCATGGGTGATGGACCTGGCAACGCCGGGGACGACGGCGGCGACGGTGACCGCGGTGCTCACGGTGCTGGTCCCGGCGGCGGTGGGTCATGAGCTGGCCGGGCGGCTGGCGCTCAGGCTGCGGCGCGAGCTGGACCGGGGGCCGCTCAGGGTGGCCGACGGGATCGGCGGGGCCGCGGCCAACTCGGTGGCCGTGCTGATCGTGGCCTGGGTGGTGGCGAGCGTGCTGGCCGCGTCCTCGTCGCCGCTGCTGACCTCGTCGATACGGGACTCGCGGCTGCTCGGTGCGGTGCAGAACGCGATGCCGGACACCACGCCCGCGTGGTTCTCGCAGGCCACGTCGGCGCTCACCGAGGCGGGCTTCCCGCAGGTCTTCAACCCCTTCGAGAACGAGTCGACCGCCGAGGTGGCCAAGCCCTCCGGGGACAGCGTCACGGCGCGCGCGACGAACGCCGCCAAGCTGAGCACGGTGAAGGTGGAGGGCGTCGCGGGCGGCCAGGGCCGTGAGGGCAGCGGGTTCGTGTACGCCGCGGAGCATGTGATGACCAACGCCCATGTGGTGGCGGGCATCGACGCCCCCACCGTGCGGGTCGGCGGGATCGGGCAGGCGTACGAGGCGCGGGTGGTGCTCTTCGCCCCCGACCGGGACGTGGCGGTGCTCCACGTGCCCGGTCTGCGCGCCCCCGTCCTGGACTTCGTCGACGACGCCGAGCGCGGCGAGGCGGCCGTGGTGGCCGGCTATCCGCAGGACGGCGGCCTGGACCTGCAGGCGGCCACGGTGGCGAACCGGGTGCGGGCGACCGGCCAGAACATCTACAACGACGAGAGCGTCACCCGCGAGATCTACTCGATCCGCTCCACGGTCCGCCCCGGCAATTCCGGCGGCCCGCTGCTGACCACCGACGGCCGGGTGTACGGCGTGGTCTTCGCGCGTTCCACCTCCGACGCGGAAACCGGCTACGTCCTGACGGCCGACGAGGTCGCCGGCGACGCCGCGCGGGCGGCGGACGCCACGACACCGGTGGACACGGGCGAGTTGATCACGTCGTAGGCGCTGCCGGTGCGAGCTGCAGCGAACGCCCCATCAGGACGTCGTCGACGTATGCGCCGTCGATGAAGAACTCCTCGGGCAGGACCCCCTCCACCACGAACCCCTCGGACTCGTACAGCTTGCGGGCGGGGGTGTTGTGGCCGAGGACGCGCAGGGTGATGCGGCGGGCTCCCTGGCGCCGTGCCTCGTCCTGCGCGGCACGCAGCAGCGCACGGGCGACCCCGGCGCCGCGCGCTTCCTCGGCGACGGCCAGCCCCTGGATCTGGCGGACGTGGGCGTTGCACTCCAGCGGTGTGGGAAGGCCCAGCCGGATGTAGCCGACCACCGCGTCGCCGCGTCCGGCGAGCTCGGCGACGAGATGGTCCAGCGGCCCGAACCGGTCGTTGAAGAAGGGCTCGTACGGCGGCCGGGGGCGGGGCTGGACGGCGTGCAGCGGAGACCAGGTGGCGCGGTCGAGCCGGCCCAGCGCCTCCTCGTCCTCGTACAGGGCATGACGTATGTGTATCTGCGGATCCGGCATGACGGTCAGCGTACGTCGCCCGGGCGAGGCGCCCTCGGGGATTTCGGCGGCGCCGGCGGCATGATGGCCGTATGAAGCATTCCCGAATCGCGGTGGCCGGTGCGTCCGGTCTGATCGGCAGTGCCCTGGTGCGGTCCCTGACCGCGGACGGGCACGAGGTGGTGCGGCTGGTGCGCCGGGCGGCCCGGCCCGCGGACGAGGTCTGCTGGGACCCCCAGGGCAGGTATGTGGACACGGCCGGGCTCGCGGGGTGCGACGCCGTGGTGAACCTGGCGGGCGCCGGGATCGGCGACCACCGGTGGACCGAGGCGTACAAGGCGCGGATCCGGGACAGCCGGGTGCTCGGCACGCGGGCGCTGGCCGAGGCCGTCGCCGCACTGCCGGCGCAGGAGCGGCCGAAGGTGTTCGTCAACGGCAGCGCGATCGGCTACTACGGGGAGACCGGGGAGCGGCCGGTCGACGAGAGCGCGCCCGCGGGGGCCGGATTCCTGCCCGAGCTGTGCGTTCAGTGGGAGGCCGCCGCGGCGCCCGCGCAGGAGGCGGGCGTGCGCACGGTGTTCCCGCGGACCGGGCTGGTGGTGGCCCGCGGGGGCGGCGCCTGGGGGCGGCTGTTCCCGCTGTTCCGGGCCGGACTGGGCGGGCGGCTGGGCGACGGGCGGCAGTACTGGTCGTTCATCGCGCTGCACGACGAGGTCGCCGCGATCCGGCATCTCCTCGACCACGACGACCTGTCGGGACCGTTCAACCTGACGGCTCCGCAGCCGCTGACGAACCGTGAGATCACCGCGGCGATGGGCCGGGTGCTGCACCGGCCGACGCTCTTCGCGGTGCCCGCGCCGGTGCTGCGGGCCGTGCTGGGCGAGCTGGCCGGGGACGTGCTGGGCAGTCAACGGGTGCTGCCGATGCGGCTGTTGGAGTCCGGGTTCTCGTTCGCGTTCCCCGGGATCGAGGAGGCGATCCGGGCCGCGGAGTGACCGGCGCGACAGTCGGGTTCCGACCGTGTGCGACCGCTGTGCGACCGTGCCCTGTCCATGCGCGACTGCCGACGGCCGATCACCGCCCTAACCTCGACCCGAACTCGGGTATCCCCGGCGCCGGTTGGGGGCATGAGGTCTCCACCGGCCGCGCAACCTCGAGGAGGGGCACGTGCTAGAGCCCGCATTTCAGGCGGACGTCGTCGTCGTGGGAGCCGGGGTCGCCGGACTCTCGGCTGCACATCGGCTGACCCGTGCAGGAGTCACCACCACGGTTCTGGAGGCCGCCCCTTGCGCGGGCGGCCGTATGGCGACCGAGAAGGTCGACGGTTTCCGGCTCGACCGCATCGGACAGCTCCTGTTCACGTCGTATCCCGAACTGCGCCTGACGCCGGGGCTCGACGCGCTCACCCTGCGGCTGTTCGCCCCGGGCGTCCTGCTGCACAGCGACGGCCGCCGGCAGCGGGCGGGCGCTCCGGCGGGCGGAGGGAGCGCAAGGGGCGCATTGCACGCCGTGCGCGCCCTGGCGAGCGCCCCCAGGGTGCCACCGCCGGCCCGGGCCCCTCGCGCGCTGCCGTCGGCCGCACCGCGCCCGGCCTCCGTGCCGCGGGGGCGGGCGGGCGCCCCACTGGGGGGCGCCGTCGACCAGGCACGGCTCGGGGCCGCGCTCGCCCGGATCGGGAGCATGCCCGTCGAACGGCTGCTCGCCCGCCCGGAGTCACCCGCCGCACAGGCCCTCGCGGAGCGCGGACTGCCCGCCCGCACGATCGACGGCTTTGTGCGCCCGCTGCTCGCCGCCCTGCTGTGCGACCCGGACCTGACCACCTCCAGCCGGTGCGCGGACCTCGCGCTGCGGGCGTTCGCCGGGGGGCGGATGGGCCTTCCGGAGGGCGGGGCCGAGGCGCTGCCCGAGCTGCTCGCGCGGGCGCTGCCGCCGGGCACGGTGCGCACCGGCGTGCAGGTCACCTCGGTCGCCACGACATCGGTGACCACGGCCGAGCACGGCGAGTTCCGCTGCCGGGCCGTCCTGCTGGCCACGGACGCGCGCACCGCCGCGGAACTGCTGCCCGGCCTGCGGGTGCCGGACTTCCATCCGGTGACGGTGGTGCACCACACGACCGACGATCCGCCGCGGACCGGGGCGTCGCTGCTGCTCGACGCCGACCGGGGCGGGCCGGTGGCGCACACGGCGGTGGTCAGCGCCGTGGACCCGACCCGGGCGCCGCAGGGCCGGGCGCTGATCTCGTCGACGGTGCTCGGCGTCCCGCCGGCCGGCGTCGACACGGCCGTACGGATGCACCTGGCACGCCTCTACGGCACCTCCACGGCACGCTGGGAGACCCTTGCCGTGCACCACACCGCCGAGGCCGTGCCCGCGATGCGGCCGCCGCACGATCTGCGGCGGCCGGTGCGGCTGATGACGGGCCTGTACGTGTGCGGCGA